>JANPOJ010000211.1:0-2832 GCA_031427935.1 Ilumatobacteraceae bacterium
GCGACCGCACCCCAACGACCGAAATCACACCGAAACCGTCACCCCACCACCAGCAACACACCCGCCCACCATCGCCATTCGTGGTGTTCTGCGGCAGCAATCCCGCAATAACACCCACTACTACAGGGGTCACCTAGAAGCTCCCTATGCCCAATCTGCCTGGTCGGGTCGATTGTTCGGTATGCGCAATTAGTGTGCCTCATCAACGGCGGCCACAACCGCCGCTAGGCGTGCGGGGCGCGCCAACTCTTACAGGGTGTCGTCGGGGAAGAGGCAGAAGGGGTGACCTTCGGGGTCGAGCATGACCCGGACATCGTGTTGGGGCTGGTGCTCGGCCAGTCGAGCGCCTTGGGCCAGTGCCCACCTCACGCCACTGTCGAGATCGTCAACCCCGATGTCGAGGTGCACCATCATGACTTGCTCACCCGCGACGGAAGGCCACACTGGCGGTCGATAGTGGGGTTCCCATTGCACCTCGATCTTCATGTCACCGGCGGGAGCGCGCAGCATGGCCCAACCGTCGGTGGGCGGGTTACCTGATCGCGGACCTTCGCGTCGAACGATGGGCCAGCCAAGCAGCCGTTCGTAGAACTCGGCCAGAGCGATCGGGTCGGTGGCATCGAGCGTCGGCCCGGAGACGCTCATGACGGGTCGTTCCATCTCCCCATTCTGACCGAACCGGCCAGTCACACTGCCGAGAAGCGCGAAGCGTGCCGCTCAAGCCGGTACCCCTCGAACCAGCTGACGTTTCGACATCAGGTGGCGTGGGAACCATGGAGCCATGAACATTCGATACGCCTACGGGGTGATGGTCGCAGGCGCTCTCGTCTTCGCCGGCTGCACCTCCGACACTCGGGCTTCACTCACCACCGACCTCCAGACCGCAGCATCCGAGATCGGCAACGCAGCCGGACAAGTCACCGATGCAGCCGCCGAGACGCTGGCCCGCAACATCGCAACGCAGCAGGGTGAGGAACAGTTCAAGAACGCAGGCCAAGAACTCGACGGCCCGTTGGTCTGCGAGGCCAAAGTCGAGGACGGCGTGGCCAAGATCGACATCAACTGCACCGGCAAGACCAAGGCGGGTGGCGCAGCCATTCTCACTGGTGCGACCAATGAGCTTCCCGGCGCGTCAGTCGTCTCTCTCAACGGCCAGTTCACCGCCATGGTCGACGGCACCACCGTGTTCACCACGCAACGCCTCGGCGGCTGACGAGCCACCTCCGTCACGCCAGCGTGGCGACTACCGGGACGCCACTCGGCAGGTGACTCACTGCTCCTGCCGGAGTGTGGAACATCCACAACGACATCGTCCGGAACGCAACCCAGTCGGTGGGCAGCACGCGAAGCGAAGCAACCACGTGCCCGTCTTCGAGGACAGTGCTGACCACCATCTCGATCTTGAACGGCGCAGCACCGGGAAGGCGGATCTCAACCAGACCAGAGTGAGGCAACCCTCCCACCGGGAAGCGCACAGCGGCCCCACCGACCGAGATGTCGACAAGTTCACCCATCACATCGCCGATCTCGATCGACGTACGGAACGTGATCCGATGGGCGTTGCGTCGTGACGTTGCAAAGTTCGCCGACCGGATTCGGAGCGCGCCGCACAGCAGCACGAATCCGGCGAGACCCAGCCAGACGCCCGACGCAACCGTCGAACCGGTTCCGGTCCGCCAGGGCACCCAGCCAAGCGTTCCGGCAACGGCGTAGGCCAGCACTGCCGACACTGCGGCGGCCAGCACCACCAGGACCCGTGGCGTCCGTCCTCGCCGTCGCTCGCCCTCGGCACCCTTCGGCGTCACCTCGAATTCCAGCGTCTTGCGCGTGAGCAGCCACCACAGGCAGGCCATGCCGACCGGGATGCGGAAGATCCGCAGCGCGAATGCCGTCGGCCAGTGGATCTGCTTGCGCATCAGACGCTTCGCACCCCACAACCGGGTCGAGAACATGGCGACGAACGCCGCGGCGAAGGCAAGCGGACTGGCAGTCGACGTCTCGGCGCCCGATGCGAGGACGCCGATGGGGACCATGAACGCGATCAGCGTGGCGATCCCTTCGAGCCACCACAGCGTGCCATTGAGGTACTCGTGGAAGTTGCGCCACGACATCCACCGCTTGGCAGTCCACAGCCGTTCATGCACGAGGATCTGCATGGCGCCCATGCCCCACCGGCGACGTTGCACCATGTACTGGTCAGGCGTTGCCGGCGCCAGACCCACTGCCAACGTCTGATTGTGGTACGCCGTCTGCCAGCCGGCGCGGATCAGCTTCAGTGTGGTGTGCATGTCTTCGGTGATCGTTTCGGTCGCAACCCCACCCACCTCGCGCAGCGCACTGACACGCAGCAGCGATGTCGAGCCGCACCAGAACGGCCCGGCACCCGCGTGATGCCGCGCCGGCATCAAGACATTGAAGAACAGACCCTGCTCGCCGGTGACCCCGTCGTCGTCGAATGCGCCGTGGTTGTAGAAAGCCTGCGGGCCCTGCACCAACGCCACCCGTTCGTCGTCGAACCAGCCGATCGTCGCGGTGAGGAACGTCGGAAATGGAACGTGGTCGCAATCGAGCACAGCGATGAACTCGGCGCCGCCGGTGCCCGCACGCTCCTCAGCTTCCATGATGGCGAGCGCGTGGTTCATGTTGCCCGCCTTGGCATGGTCGTGCACCGGTCTGCAGATGTACCGCGCCCCGTACGCCTCACACATGTCGGCGACCCACGGTCGGTCACCATCGTCCAACACCCCACGTCTCGTGCGCGGGCTGCAGTGCGCACCCCGCCGCGACCGTGGGCCACTATGTTAACAAATATCATGCGCAACGGCTTTTGGG
>JANPOJ010000212.1:0-2910 GCA_031427935.1 Ilumatobacteraceae bacterium
CGTGCACACGACAAGACGCTGCGTCTGGGAAGGTGGACGGCGCATGGGGAACCCCGTCCACCTCGTTCAAGTCGTACCGCAGCGTCTGGCATCAATCGCGGAAGTCGCCGAGAACGCTGAGGTTGATGGTCTCTGTGGTTCCGTCGGCGTGTTGTACGGGGACGTGGATGGTCATGTCGTGGGGACCATCCATTCCGGGGTGCATGGAGAGCTCGAAACTGAGATTGGTGTCAGTGCCCGGGTCGAGGATGCTCGGGCCTTGCACGGTGAACGCGCCTGGGCAGCAGCCCTGGTTGATCTGGACGTGTGGCTCACCGATCGTGATCGCATCAGTGCCGGTGTTGTGCAGCAGCCACGTGGGGCGGACGGCCATGTTGAGCGGTACCCGGCCGAGAGCCCATGTTGAGGGTGTGGCTGTGATGCTGTCCGCCGTGACAGTTCCGCTCGATGTGCCGGGAGTTTCGAGAACTGGCATGCCCATGGCGTTGATCTCACCTGTGCGTTTGTAGTTGGTGCCCGCTGTAGACGAGCCGCCGGATGTGGCAGCTGTGATGGCGCCAACGGATGCGCCGACGAGCGCGATCGCGGCGGCGGCAGTGAGTAGCCAGGTCCGATGGTGGGCGTGTCGGCGTTCGTCTGCTCGGTGTTGGGTGTTGGTCATGGTTGGCCTCCAGGGTCAGGCTGCGGGTGGTGGCCCGAAGCGGTCGTTGATTGATTGACGTACATCTGCGATTGCGATGCCGGCGTCGAGTTGTTCGCGTGCTGCGATGGCTTCTGCGGTGCAGACGCCGCAGCCGGAAGCGTGTGCGTCCCAGTCACCTGTCGCGTTGACGAAGCAGTCCTCGAGGTTGCGGTGGCCGAGACTCTTCTCGCAGCCGCAGTAGCACGGAATATCGGTGAAGTGCATGGCGTGATCAGCCGCGTAGCGGTAGACGTCGGCGGTCACCTCGGATAGATCGGCGAGGTTGACGGTCGGCGACGCTGCGGCCGGTGCTGCATCAGCAGGATCCGGGGCGCTTGCACCCCGGATGAGGGCGGCAACGCCAACGAGGAGGAGTGCCACGAGGGCCAATTCGGCGAGGATGATCCGGACGATGGATCGACGGTCGTTGTCGCCTTCGGCGCCATCACCCGGATCGTCGCCGCGATCGGGTTCCGTGTCGTTCACGGCCGCCCACTGCTCGCTACGTGGTCGTTGGCGGCACGGTCGTGTGATTCTGGGATGTCGTGCTGCCCGCTCGGGGAACTGGAGTTCTTGGGCTGGCGCATGAGGAGCCACATCACGGTTCCCATGACGATCGGGCAGAGCAGCAAAGCAAAGCCGAAGCCGGCTGCGAGTGGGCTGGCGCCTCCGCGGGCGAACAGCATGAGTGCGACGAGTATCGCGATCCCGCAGAGGATCATGTGGTCACGGTGCTTCATGGCTGGCCTCCCGGATGGTGGGCGGCGTGATTCGATGCTTGGTCGGTTGATGATGGCGCCTGGGCGTCGCTCATCGAAGCGTGGCCGGCGTCGCACGCGGCGAGCACGTCAGCGGGCACGCTGCCTGCTATGGCCTGGTGCGTGGGTGTGTGCATGGCGTTCATGTCCTTTGTGTCCATCATGTTGGTCATTCCATTGCCGTTCATCATCGAGGTCATGTCCTCGATGTTGTTCATGTGGTTGCCGGACATTGCGTCCGTCATCGTGACCGTCGGGGTGGTCGGTGCGGGGTCGCTGGCGGCCAGCGTTGCGCCGACACCAAGGCCGATCGTGAGTGCTGTGGCGCCTATCGCGCCGATGATCATTGTGCGTCTCATGGTGAGTCGCCTCCTTGTCGACCTTCATGATCGCAATGGCATGTGGAGGGCGCGTGGAGATCCGGTGCAGGTCGCGCGGTTTCCATCCGACACGGGTGCGCCCTAGCGCTTATCGCGGCAAGATGGTCGTCGTGAGAGAGGCGTGCTGATGACTGCGACGGTGCTGGTCGTGGAGGACGAGCTGAAGATCAGAGAGTTGGTCAGGCGCTATCTGGAACGCGAGGCGCTATCAGTGTTGACGACCGGCTCGGGTGCCGAGGCGCTGACGATGTTGGAAACCCAGCAGGTCGACCTGATCGTGCTGGATCTCAATCTGCCCGATGTGAGTGGTGAGACCGTGGCCGCTGAGGTTCGTTCTCGATCTGCGATCCCGATCCTGATGCTGACCGCGAAGTCGTCCGAAGCGGACCGGATCCGGGGTCTCGAGCTCGGTGCCGACGACTACCTGACCAAACCGTTCTCACCGCGAGAGTTGGTCTTGCGTGTCCAAGCAGTGCTGCGCCGCAGCCAAACCAGCGCCACCTCGGACGCACCCGCGAAGTTCGGTGTCGGCGCGCTCGTCATCGATGAGGTACGCCACGACCTGATCGTGCGCGGTGGCCCCGTCGAACTGACCCCGACCGAGTGGGCGCTGCTCATCGCACTCACCGGCACCCCGGGCCGGGTGTTCTCACGTGCCGAGTTGATCAACCGTCTCAGGGGTTACGAGTTCGACGGGTACGAGCGAACCGTCGACTCGCATGTGAAGAACCTACGCCGCAAGATCGAACTCGATCCGCACGAACCCATCATCGTCGAGACAGTGCTCGGCGCAGGCTACCGACTCGGCATCCCTCGTGACCGGTAGGCGGCTGCTGAGCCCGCTCGGCGTCCGACTGACGCTCGCTTTCCTTGCGGTCGCGATGGCGGCGGTCGCGGTGTTCGCTGCCCTCATCGTGGTTGCGTCGCGGTCAGAGGTGTCGGGGTTGTCCGACCAGCATCGCCGCGACGACCTCTCGGCGACGGCCGCCGCGGCGGCCGATGCCTACTTCCGAGCCGGTGGTTGGGAGGGTGCTGACCTCATCTCGGTTGCCACCGTCGCCGCTGGCGGTCAGGCCACGCTGGCCATCCT
>JANPOJ010000213.1:0-2520 GCA_031427935.1 Ilumatobacteraceae bacterium
GACGGCCTTGCGGGAGCACCAGAACGTGCTCCACAGGTTCCACTTCAGCGCATCCTCGAGTGCCTCGTCGGTGAGGTTTGCGACCGGCGCATGGTTCGTGGCGCCGCCGGCGTTGTTGACCATGATGTCGATGCGCCCGAAGTGCTCGACCGCCTGATCGACGACGCGCTCGCAGTCCTCGCGCACTTTGGCGTTGCCCTGCACGAACACCACGTCGTCGGGCTGGCCGAGCTCGGCGACCGCCTGCGCACCCTTGTCGGCATTGGTGCCGTTGATCACCACCTTGCACCCCTCGGCCAGGAATGCCTCGGCAATGGCGCGGCCGATGCCACGCGTACCACCGGTGATCGCAGCTACTCGTCCTGTGAGCTCACCCATCAGACCCCCCTTGGTCAACAGCCGAGGACACTATTACGACGTCAAAGCAAATGTGAACTTGAGCAGAGGTTTGACCGCCCCGGAACGGCTCAGGCGGCGGCCGCGATGTCGTTGACGACCGAGGGTGGAGACGACTTCGGCAGCGAGACAATGACCAGCTCGGCACCCACGGCATCCATCGCCTCGACCTCGTCACGGAAGGCAGCGGCATCGCCCGACCAGCGCAGGATCGTGCTGCAGGTGATCTCCGCCGGGTCACGGTCGATCGCCTCGCAGGCATCGTGCAACACCTTGCGGCAGGTGGCGAACCCAGCCGCGTCGGTGCCCGAGTAGTTCCAGTGATGGGCGAACCGGGCGGCCAGCGGCAGTGTGCGCTTCTTGCCCTGGCCACCGATGCAGACCGGCAGAGGACGCTGAACCGGCTTGGGATTGTTCATCGCCTCGGTCAGGGTGTAGTACCGCCCGGCGAAGTTGGTGCGGTCGTTGGTGAGCAGGCTCTCGATCACGGTGAGACCTTCCTCGAAGCGGTCGAAACGCTCGGTCATCGTGCCGAGATCGATGCCGAAGGCGGTGCATTCCTCCTCGTTCCAACCGGCGCCGATGCCCAGCTCCAGGCGGCCCCCGGAGGTGATGTCGAGTGTCGATGTCATGTTGGCCAGCACGCCTGGATGGCGGTACACCATGCCCGTCACCAGCACGCCGCCACGCAGCCGCCGCGTCTCGTGCAGCAGCGCAGTCAAGGTGATCCAGCCCTCCATGCAGTCCTCGGTGGAGTCGCCCATCAACGGATAGAGGTGGTCGAACGTCCATCCCGACTCGAAGATCTCCAGATCGTCAGCGCGCTTCCACGCCTCGAGCATCCACGGCCAAGTCGTGCGTTGCGGTGACGTGCTGAAGGCGAAGCGCATCCATTCAGGATTGCACACGACGCGTGAGGTATCTATCGTCCACCAACGTGCCCGCCTTTGCTCGACAGCTCGCCGTTGATCGCCCCGACGAGATTGCGATCCGCGACCATCAACAGGCCATGGGATGGGCAGAGGTCGACGACGTGCTCAACCGCGCCGCCAATGGGATCGCTGCGCACCTCGATGCCTGCCCACCCGGCACGGTGCGACGCCTTGCCGTGTTCGCCGAGAACGCGGTCGAGACTGCGTTGGCCCACCTGGGTGGTTTGCTGGCTGGGGCATCGACCGTGCCTGTCAACTTCCACCTGACCGCCGACGAAACCGCCTACATCCTCGGCGACTCGCAGGCGCAGATGGTGTTCGTCGGCCCCGAGACCGCGGAGCGGGGCGTGACCGCGGCACGCCAGGCCGGCGTCGACACCGTCGTCGGTTGGTACTGCGAGGGGATCGACGGCGTCACCGATTGGCACCAGTGGCTGGTAGGCAACGCATCCACCGAACTGCCACTCGACATCACTCCGCTGCCCAACCTGTTGTACACGTCGGGGACCACTGGCCTTCCCAAGGGAACCGAGCTGCCACCCACCATGTTCGCGGGCGGCGGCACCATGGCCGAACACCTCGATGCGCTCAAGCAACACGGCTTCGCCCGGTTCGGGACTCACCTCGTGGTCGGCCCGATGTATCACACCGGCCCGTTGTCGGGCATGCGACTGCTGGTCGCCGGAATTCCGTCGGTGATCCTGCACCGCTTCGATGCCGAGGGCACGCTTGCCGCGATCGCCACGTATCGCACGGAGACGGCGGTGATGGTGCCGACGCACTTCGTGCGCCTGCTCGCGCTGCACGACGACGTCAAGGCGAGCTACGACACGTCGTCGATGAAGCTGGTGATCCACACCGGCGCCAAGTGCCCGATCGAGGTCAAGCGGGCGATGATCGAATGGTGGGGCCCGATCTTCTGGGATGCATACGGCGCCAGCGAGGTCGGCACGACCTGCACGATCACCAGCGAGGAGTGGCTGCTGCACCCTGGCAGCGTCGGGCGCGCCATCGCACCGTTCACTGCGATGGTGCTCGACGACGACAACAACGAGGTGCCGCCCGGCGTCGAGGGGCGGCTGTTCTTCGCAGACGCGACCGGTCGCGGTGCCAGCCGCTGAGTGACAGAAACTCAAAGACCGCGACGACCGCGACGCTAAAGATAAGCCAGCGAAACTTCGCATCAGTCCAC
>JANPOJ010000214.1:0-4603 GCA_031427935.1 Ilumatobacteraceae bacterium
ATGTTGTGGATCGACGGGTGGGGCGAGGCACTGCGGAACCCGATGATGAAGAAGATCAGCCAGCAGCTCGACGAGCAGTCGACCGAGTTGCTGGCGCGGATCATTCGGATCGGCGTCGAGTCGGGCGAGTTCACCTGCCCGGATCCGGATGCGTCCGCAATGCGGCTCACGGCTCTGGTCGATGGTCTGGCGGTGCAGTTCGCGGCGCACGACGGGATGATGAACCGCGACCAGTTGATCGAGCACGTGCGGTTCGCGGCAGGTGCTGAGATCGGCGTTGCTCTGGCCGACTTCGGTGGGGCCGAGCGATCAGCCGTCGTGCAGGCGCCCTCGCCGGCCACCGATGCGGCGCTGCGCCACCTGATCAGCGGCTACAGCGATGCGGTCACTCGCGGCGACGTGACCGCGTGGGCCAAGGCGTGGGACGACGACGCGACGTGGAGCCCGAATGGCACCAAGATCAGCGGTCGCACGGCAATCGTCGCCGCGTTCGAGAAGGTGCGTAGCGAGAGCGAATGGGTGGTGCAAAGCGCGCCACTGATGGTGTTCGAGATCGACGAGGTCCACGGCAGCGGCATCGGCAGGGTCACCGTGCACGAGCGCTTCAAGAAGCGCAAGAGCGCCAAGCCGGGAACCATGTTGGCCATCTACCACGACCAGTACGTGCGACACGGGGGCTCGTGGCTGTTCGCCGATCGGCGCCTCGAGGTCATCGAGCGCGGCTGACGACCGCTACGGACGCACCTCATAGAACGCGTTCACGCTGTGATCGACATCGAGCTTGCGAAACCTCGTGAAGCCGGCGCGCTCGCTCATCTGGCGCGCTGTGTTGGCCGAGAGGCCGAGCGTGCCCAGCCCGGCGCCATCGGGCTCACTCAGCGCCGACGACATGCAACTCAGCACGCTGATGCCGTACATCAACGAGGCCATCGGGTTCTTCCGCACGTTCTGCTCGAACGTGTCCAGCGCTTTGATGTCGACCAGCAACCACGTGCCGTTGTCGCCGATCGCATCGCGTATCGACTCCATCATCTGCTGCGGATGCGTCATGTCATGCATGCAGTCGAACGTCGTGACGAGATCGACCGAGTGATCCGACGGCATCGGGGTGTCCCGTGGATCGTGGAAGGCTGCGTTGGTCGCGCCCGCCGCATCGCGCTTGCCGTTGGCGCGGTCGAGGGCGTAGCGCGAGATGTCGTAGCCGACGAAGTTCGATCTCGGAAATGCCGCGGCCATCAGCAGCACCGCGCTGCCTGTGCCACAACCGATGTCGATCACCTCGGCTCCCGCCGTCAATCGATCCACAATGCCGTCGAGCGCCGGCAGCACTGTCGATAACAGATGCGCGTTGCTCCACGGTTCGAAGCTCCGCTCGATGCCCATTGCCCCCTCCGGCCCGTGACTGTCGTAGTCATGGCCCAGACCGGTGACGAAGCTTTCGCGCACGCGGACCAGCGACTGCATCGTCTGCGGGAGCCGGTGGAACATCCCCATCCCGAACGCCGGGTGATCGGGAGTCGCCAGCACCGCCTCGGCTTCCGGCGACAGCGAGAAGCGTTCCTGGTCGTCGACATCGATCAGCTTGGCGGCGGCCTGGTTGTATGCCCACTCGCGTACCCATCGCTCGTGCAGGCCGGCGCGTTCGGCCAGTTCAGCTGTGCTCAGCGGGGTCCCAGCGGTCCTCATCGCCTCGTACAGGCCCAGTTGGTCGCCGAGGTGGACCATGCCGGCGGTCACCGCGCCGTCGAGCTTGGAGAACAGCTGGAACGAGTACTGCTTGAGCTTGTCGGGATCGATCGTCACGGCTGGATTCAGGCGGGATCGGTGAACGCGGCAGTGCGCTTCTCGAAGTTGGCCATGACCGCTTCGATCTGGTTCGGCCGGCCGATCAGCGCTCCGATCACCCGGCGCTCCTCGGCGAACTGCTGCGCCGCGCCATCGTTGAACAACCCGTTGAGCAACGCCTTCGCGCCACGCACCGCGTCGGGACTTCGGCCGGCGATCTCGGCGGCCATCGACATCGCGTCCTCGAGTGGTGTCTCCGACAAGCGGGTCGCCAGCCCGAGCGCGTGAGCCTCGCGCCCGTCGAACACCCGCGCCGTGAAGACGAGTTCCTTGGCGACGTCGGCGCGCACCAGCGAGCCGAGCGACAACGTGCCGGTCATGTCGGGCACCAGCCCCCAATGCACCTCGCGGAGGCTCATCTGCGTATCCGGATGCACGACGCGGATGTCGGCGCCCAGTGCGATCTGGATGCCACCACCCAAGGCATGCCCGTGCACGGCAGCGATCACCGGCACAGGGATCTCCTGCCAGACCCAGCACACCTGTTGGCCGAGGTGCGTGATCCGACCCTCCTTCATCGCACCCGGGCTGCTCTCGTCGGCGGCAGCCGCAGCGCGATCGCCCCCGGCCATCATCTGGAACGAGGAGAAGTCGAGCCCGGCACAGAACGACGAGCCCTCGCCGCTCAACACCACGACGCGCACACCGGCTTCGGTCTTCAGTCGTTCACCCATCTCGGCGAGTCCCTGAAACATCGCGCCATCGAGCGCGTTGCGTTTGTCGGGACGGTTCATTCGCACATCGGCGATGCCGTCGGAAATGGTCAGCGAGACGCGATCGGACATGCGCCGAGTGTTGCAGATCGTGCGGCATCGCGTCCCGCTGACAGACTCGTACGCATGCATCTGAACCTCTCCGCCGACGAAGTCCTCACGTCCACCCGAGCGGTTCGCAAGCGTCTCGACTTCGATACCCCAGTCGAGCCCGAGGTGATCGAGGAGTGCCTGCAGATCGCCACCCAGGCGCCGACCGGCGGGAACAGCCAAGGCTGGCGTTGGGTGATGGTCACCGACGACGACAAGAAGCGCGCCCTGGCAGACATCTACAGGACCAACTTCGCTCAGTACGCGAAGCAGGCGCAGTCGAACAGCTATCGCGAGGGCGACCCGCGCTACGAGCAACGCGACAAGGTCACCGAGTCGGCCGTCTACCTCGTCGAGAACTTTCACCGCGCTCCGGTGTTGATGATCCCGTGCATCCTCGGCAAGCTCGACCTGGCGCCGACATTCACCGCCGCGTCGACCTGGGGGTCGCTGCTCCCGGCGGTCTGGAGCTTCATGCTCGCTGCGCGCGAGCGCGGTCTGGGGACCGCATGGACGACCATCCATCTGATGAACGGTGGCGAGGAGCGCGCAGCCGAGCTGCTCGGCATCCCATTCGACACGGTCACCCAGGCCGGACTGTTCCCGATCGCCTACACGATCGGCACCGACTTCAAACCCGCCAAGCGCCTGCCACTCGACCCGATCCTGCGCTGGAACCAGTGGTAGGACGCGCTAGTCGACCAGCCGCAGGCCCGTCGGAGTGGTCGACGGCTCGGCCAATGGCAGATCGACGACGAACTCCGTGCGATGCGCTGGGAAGATGTGCTCGCTGAGCAGGATCGGCTCGCCCGCCGTGCTGGTCGTCAGCCGCTCGCAACGCAGCACTGGGCTGCCAACGGGCACCTCGAGCAGCGCCGCGTCCTCGGCACTGGCTGACGCCGCGCCGATGGTTTGCGTAGCGCCGCGAAGCGCGACCCCCAGCAACTCGTAGAACGGTCGGCGCTCGACATCGCGGCGACTCATGCTCTGCCCGAGCTCGGCAGGGCACCAGACCGTGACAACCGCAAACGGGTCACCGTCGGCACGGTTGACCCGCTTCACGCGCAGGACCTGGTCGCAGCGCAGCCGCTCGGCCACGTGTGCCGGCGCAGTCACGAACGCAAACTCGACGATTTGGCGCTGCGGATGGATGCCGCGCTCCTCGAGCTGCTGCTCGATCGTCTCCAATTGGGTCAGGCGCTGTTGCAGCGGCGCCGTCGCCGAGAACCAACCGAACCCTTGGCGGGACTCGACCAAGCGCTCGTCGCGCAACGTCTCGAGGGCCCGACGCACCGTGACGCGACTGACGCCGAACTCTGCGGACAGGTCGCTCTCACTGGGCAGAACATGGCCGGCGCCCACCGTCGAGATCCGCTCGCGCAACACCTGGGCAATCTCTTGATAGCGGATCGTGCGCACGTCAGATGTGGGCTTCCGCGAGGCTATTCACTTGTATTATGCTTGTCTACATCTGCCCAAATTGCAAGGAGCAACCCATGGCCGTCACCGCAGGAACACCAGTCGAGTTGGTACAAGGCGTGTACGACACCCTGACCGCTCGTTGTACTGCCGGTCGGGCCCGGTTCGAGCGGCCGCTGACGCTGACGGAGAAGATACTGCTGAACCACCTCGGCGACCCGACGGCGCCCATCGAGCGCGGTGGCTCGTACAACGACTTCCACCCGGATCGTGTGGCGATGCAGGACGCCACGGCGCAGATGGCGCTGCTGCAGTTCATGACCGCCGGGCTGCCCACCACAGCGGTTCCCAGCACCGTGCATTGCGACCACCTGATCTCGGCAAAGGTCGGTGCCCGCATCGATCTCGGCGTGGCGATCGACACCAACAGAGAGGTGTACGACTTCCTTCGATCGGTCAGCGCCAAGTACGGCATCGGCTTCTGGGGCCCCGGCAGCGGCATCATCCACCAGGTCGTGCTGGAGAACTACGCCTTC
>JANPOJ010000215.1:0-5003 GCA_031427935.1 Ilumatobacteraceae bacterium
TGTCGATCGACGGTCAGACGGTGGCGAGCCTCGACGAGGGTGACACGGTGGCCGTTCGCGCTTCGGCATGCGTGGCGCGGTTCGTGCGGTTCGGCGAGCGTCGCTTCCACCAGATCCTGAAGACGAAGTTCGGCTTGTCGGACCGCTGAGATGCTGCACGAACTGCACATCGAATCGATGGGCGTGATCGAGTCGCTCGACCTCATCTTGCTGCCGGGGTTGACCGCGTTCACCGGTGAGACGGGGGCGGGCAAGACGATGTTGGTCGAGGCCATCAACCTCCTCGTGGGCGGGCGAGCGGACCCCGCGATGGTGCGCGCCGGCTCGGTCGAGGCCCGCGTCGAAGGCCGATTCGTGGTCGGTGACGACGAGTACATCGTGTCGCGAGTGATCCCCGCCGATGGTCGCTCGCGCGCCTACGTGAACGGTCGGCTGGCAACAGCGGCGACGTTGGCGGAGCTGGGCGCCAGAACGGTCGACCTCCACGGCCAACATGCGCATCAGAGCCTGCTCTCGACGGCCGCCCAACGCGAGGCACTCGACCGCTTCTGCGCAACCGACCTCGAGCCGTTGCGTGCCGCGCGGGCGCGCTTGACGGAGATCGATGCGGCACTGGCCGCCCTCGGTGGCGACCAACGATCGCGGGCTCGTGAGATCGACCTGCTGCGGTTCCAGGTCGGCGAGTTGGCCGGCGCCGGCGTCGTTGACGCAGATGAGGACGAGCACCTTCGCGCCGAGGAAGACGCGCTGGCCGATGCGGCCGCGCACCGCGAGGCCGGCCAGGTCGCGTTGATGGCACTGATCGACGGTGGCGCCGAAACCGGTGCAGCGGATGCCGGCGCCCGCGCCGCCGCCGACGGCATCGGACTTGCCATGCAAGCGCTCGGCGGGCGCGCCCCGTTCGATGACTTCGGTTCACGATTGCACGCTGTCGCAGCCGAGTTGTCCGACATCGGTCACGATCTGCGGGCGTTCAACGAGCGCCTCGAGGAAGACCCGCAGCGGCTCGCCGAGATTCGCGAGCGCCGACAGTTGCTTCGCGACTTGCGCCGCAAGTACGGCGAGACGCTGGCCGAGGTGATCGCCTTCCAGGTCGAGGCGGAGGAACGCCTCGCCGAGCTCGAAGGGTACGAGCAGCGGGTCGCCGAATTGGAGCATCAACGGTCGGACGCGGTGGTCACCGAGCGCGAGGCGGCACACGCGGTCGCGGAGACTCGGCGGGCAGGTGCCGGGCGGCTGGCCGCCGCGGTGCGTTCCGTGGTGCGCTCGCTGGCGATGCCGCATGCGGAGATGCAGATCACGGTCGGCAGCGAAGCGCCTGGCGACGACGTCACCTTCCTCATCGCAGCCAACCCGGGCCTGCCATTGTTGCCTCTGTCGCGAGTTGCCAGCGGAGGTGAGCTGGCGCGCACCATGCTGGCGCTGCGGCTGGTGTTGACCGAAGCACCCGAGACCCTGGTGTTCGACGAGGTCGATGCCGGTATCGGCGGCACCGCAGCCACAGCGGTGGCGGAATCGCTGGCTCGCCTCGGACGTCGCCATCAGGTGATGGTGGTCACCCACCTCGCTCAGGTGGCAGCGCTGGCCGACTCGCAGATCGTGGTGACCAAGCGGGTTGTTGCCAAGGTGACGACCGCCTCAGCGCGCAACGTCGATGGGGCGGAACGCGTCGACGAGGTCGCCCGGATGTTGAGTGGCGAGCAGGCGGGCGATTCAGCCCGTGTCCACGCCGCTGATCTGTTGGCTGCCCGCCTGCGCCTTTCGTAGGGATCGATTGCGCAGCACCCGCAGCGTTTGGCTGGCGGCGAAGAAGATGACTGCGCCGCCGACTGCGTCGAGCCAGTAGTGGTTGGCGGTGACGACGACGGCCAGCAACGTTATTGCCGGGTAGATCACGCTGAGCATGCGCACGAAGGAATGCCGGGCGAACGACCACAGCAATGTGCCGCACCACAGCGCCCAACCGAAGTGCAGGCTCGGCATCGCTGCGAATGGATTGGCGATCGCCTTTGCGGCGCTGGAGTGATACGACCAGAGCCCACCAATGGTGTCGAGGGTGTCGACGAAGCAGTCGTGACAGGGATACAGGCGCGGCGGAGCGAGCGGGAACGAGAAGTAGCCGATCAGCGCCAGCGCGGTCGTCATGCCGAGCAGGTTGCGGTATTGCCGGTAGTGCTCGTGGCGGCGCAGGTACACCCACAGCAGCAACCCGCCGGTGATGATGAAGTGCAGCGTGCCGTAGTACACGTTCATCACCTTGATGAACCACCGCGCGCCGAGGAACGCCTTCTGCACGGTGGACTCGGTGTAGATGTGCAAGAAGCGCTCGAAGTCGATGAGGTACAACTGGTTGCGGAACGCTCGTGGGCGCACCTTGCCGAGATGGGCGAAACGTCGGACCAGTTCGTAGCTGTAGTAAAAGACCACGACGATCACGAGTTCGCGCAACCAATGCGATCGCGGGGCCGGGCTGGTTTCCGTCAGATCACGCTGCGCCTCGGAGGGAATCCAATCCCTCAACTGGCGGCTTTCCATCCGAGCCAGCTTAGGCAGACCAGCCGGGCGGTGCAGTCACTTTGATCGACGCTGCCACACGGTGACGTCGTCGACCACGCCGACCTGCTCGTATTCGTCGCGGATGAAGCGATCGAGGGCGGGCACCAGCGAGGTCGGATACTTGCCGTACCCCAGCCTCGGCGAGCTCGAAGTGTCGAGGATGAGGGCCGGCCGAGCGGCGGTGAGCGATCCGAGCATGATGTCGGCCGCCCCCGGGATTGCGCTGGCCAGCGTCCGGGTCGGATCGTCGCGGCCGCCCGATCGACCGACGACGAAGTCGGTGTGCACCAGGGCTCCGGCCGGCCGGCGGTCGGCGGCAAGCAACACTTCGGGATACGAGCCCCACACGAACACGCGGTCAGCGCTGGTGGTGTGCGATCTGACGTAGCGTGCCAGCTCGCCCGGATCGGGTCGATGGTGAAACGAGCCCGGCACGAACAACAGTGCCCACGCCACGACCGCAGGCACTGCGACCCCGGCAACGGCAATGGACCGCGCCCGACCGCCCCACCGCGCCACGACAGGTACAGCCAGCAACACCAACGGCGGCATCACCTGCAACCAGTAGTGGCCGAAGAATCGCAGCCCCGCTGCCCATGCGGCGAGGCCGGAGGCGACCCACAACCAGAGGTCGATGTCGGTCGGCAACTCGCGGCGACGGGCGGCGCGGACCACGACGACTGTGCCGAGAACAACGGCGACGATGACGACGGGGTGGAAGACCGCGAACCCGGCGATCGACGCTACGCCCCGACCAAGGGCGGACCAGATGCCCGTGGAAGCGAAGACGAAGCCCGGACTGTTGGTCACGTTCCATTCCCAGAAGCGGCCGAGCGGTGCGTAGAAGCCTGTGGTTGCGACCGTGGCTGCGGCTGCGGCCAGGAATGGCGCCACATTGCGCCAGCGTCCGTGTAGCCCGACGCTGAGGCACCCCGGGACGACCCCGAGCAGCCAGCTCTGCCTGGTGAGCACGGCCACACCGATGGCCACACCGGCGGCGATCGCAGTGGGAAGCGTGCCTCGCCGGGACCAGAGGATGGCCGCGGTACCGGGCAGCAGGGCGAAGTGGGCGTAGTTGGCCGCACCCGCATCCGCTGGGAACAGCGCCATCGCGCCGGTGACGATCAGCACCCCGCCCCACCACGCGTGGTTCGGTCCCCATCGTCGCAGGCAGTCCAGTGCAACCAGCACAGCGCAAACAGCCAACAGCACGGTGACGAGCAGCCTCATCAGGCGCACGTCGGTGGAGTCGGTGATCGAGAACGAGGCCGCGTACAGCAGCGGTGGGAGGGGTGGCTTGCGGTCGTAGATGTCGGTGTACAACGTCCCGCCGGCGCGTACGACCATCGCTTGCACACCGATAGCGGCCTCGTCAGGATCGAACAACCTCGTGACGAACGTCGGGGAGCGTAGGACGAATGTCAGCAATCCCAAGCCTGCGCACAGCGTGAACCTGTTCGTGCGCCCACCGGAGATCATGATCTCGGCAGGCTAGTTCTACGCTTCCGCCGTGGACGTTCCCCCCTCCCAGGTCCTTGGTGTGCTGTTCGACTTCGGCAACACGTTGTTCGCTCACGCCCCGCTGGCTCTGACGATCGGCGCGTCGGCGCGTCGGCTCGGGCTGCAGATCGCCGCAGACGACGTGGTCGCCATGGCATACCGAATCGAGTCGGCGGCCATGAGCCCGGAAGAGCTCGCCTACCCTCGCGACCTTGATCAGACGGTGTGGAAGCAGCGGTGGCAGGTCCTGTACGGCATGGCCGACGAGTGGGCGCAGGGGCTCGGCGAAGCGATCAACGCGAGCATGCACGCACCGGATGAGTGGATTCCGTACCCGCAGTCGGCGGCAACGCTGCACTCCTTGCAACAGCACGGGCTGGCTGTCGGCATCGTGTCCAACACCGGGTGGGATGTGCGGACCGCGTTCGCCGAGCACGCGATGGCCGATGCCGTCACCTCGTTCACGCTGTCGTACGAAGCCGGTTTCGTGAAACCCGATCACCGGATCTTCGAGGCGGCCTGCGACTCGCTGGGAGTTGCCCCGCAGCAGGTGGTGATGGTCGGCGACGATCCGCGTGCGGACAGCGGCGCGGTTTGCGCGGGGATCCGCACGCTGTTGCTCCCGACGCTTCCGCCACGCGTCGACAACGGCGTCGGCGAGGTCTTGCGACTCGTCGGGATACATCACTGACCCGGGATCCGCGCATGCGGCTCGCGGCGCGGTATGCTGCAGTCCCGTTGTCAGTTCGCCTGAGACGGAGGTCTTTTCCCAATGCCGAAGCACATTTTCGTGACCGGAGGCGTTGCCAGCTCCCTCGGAAAAGGTCTGACCGCGTCATCGCTCGGCCGACTGTTGAAGCTGCGAGGCCTGCGGGTCACGATGCAGAAGCTCGACCCCTACATCAACGTGGACCCGGGAACGATGAACCCGTTCGAACACGGCGAGG
>JANPOJ010000216.1:0-12361 GCA_031427935.1 Ilumatobacteraceae bacterium
CGCTTCTCCGAGAGAGGAGATGGACGACACATGAATGGGGTTGCCATCGGCGTAGGCACCGAGGCCTCGGGCTGCCCACCAGCGACGACCGAGGGCGGGTGAGGAGGCAACACCCACAACCAGTTCGCCGTCGGCCTCCAACGCAATCAAGGTGGCCCAAATCGGGACACCCTTTACGAAGTTGGAGGTGCCGTCGATCGGGTCAATAATCCACTTGTATCGCGCATCAGGGCTGCCCACCAGACCGTCCTCCTCGCCCAGCACTGCATGGGACGGCCGATGGGCCGAGAGGTGAGCTCGGATCGCCGCTTCGGTTTCCCGGTCGGCCTGCGTGACCTCGGTGCGGTCTGCCTTGCGGTCGACGCGAAGATTCACATTGCGGAAGTACGGCATGGAGACGGCGTCGGCAATATCAGCGAGTTCGAGCGCGAGCGCCAGTTCAGCGGCGTAGTTCACCGGTGCTCCAGTTCGGCCACGGCGGCGGCGTAGGCGGGGGTGGACATCAAGTTGCGGCAGCGTTCAAACCGACCTACGGCGTAGGCCCAGAAGTCCTCGACGGGGTTGTCGTTCACGTGTTGCACGATGCCCCACAGGCTCCACAAAACGTCGGACAACGCTTTGTAGATCACCATGCGAGCGACCTGGTCCGGCGCCGGAGATCCGTCGAAGTAGGCACGCATCAATGCGTCGTCCTGTTCCTCGTCGAGCCATGCCTCCACCGAGAAGTCGCCCAAATCCCACATTGGGTCGAAGTTGCCCGAGTATTCGTAGTCGATGAGATACATGCGGTCACCGATGTCGAGGAAGTTCTCGCACAACGGATCGCAGTGGCACGGAACGAGGGGAGCGAGCACCGACTCGAGCGCGGCGCGCACGACCTCGGCCTGGCGCTGCACGTCGTCGTAGCCCTCTGGAAGCGTCGCGCCCTTGGATGCCAGCAGCGCCTTGTACTCGTCGATCATCGGGAACAACGTGAAGTCGGTGGCGAACGGCGCCGCGGTGGTGTGCAGCTGGCGGAACGCGCGGCCGGCGCGCCCAACCGCACCGAGATCGCGGAACCGCTCGGCGTTCATCGTCGCCGCGCCGTCGATGAACCGTGTGACCATCAGGCCGTCCGTCGGGTCGAAGAACACGACCTCGGCGTTGACGCCGGCATCAGCGGCCGATCGTGCCGCGACCTCCTCGTCGACCCGGTTGATGTACTCACTGGTGCCCTCGCCAGGGACGCGCAACACGTAGCGCTCGTCACCGGTCCCGACCAGATGATTCACGTTGGTGAGCCCGGCCAGCCGGGTCGTGGCCGAATCGGCAGGGAGTCCAGCACGTTGGAGAAATATGGCGAGCTCGCTCACGCTGCTATGCCTTCAGCCGGAGGTTCTTCGGGTCGTAGAGGGCGCCGTCGTGGCGGGTGGCGGGGATCGGTTCGCCGTAGACCTCGATGACGAAGTCGGTGCGATCGGCCAGTTCGATCGGGAGGTAGCCATTGGCGATCGGCTTGCCGATCGTGTGACCGAAGTTGGCGCTGGTCGTGAAGCCGACGACTGTGCTGCCCATTGGGCCGTCGGCGATGATCGCCTCGCCGCTGACCGGGTAGGCCATCTCCTCGAGCGTGAACGTGCACAGCTTGCGGGTGATGCCGGCAGAGCGTTGGGCCTCGAGCGCGGCACGGCCGCAGAAGTCGCCCTTGCGCATGTTGACCCGCCAACTCAGGCCCGCTTCCCACGGCGTCGTGTCGGGCGTGATGTCGGTCGACCAGTAGAGGTAGCCCTTCTCCATGCGCAGCGTGTCGATCGCCCGGTAGCCGACGTTGGCAATGTCGTACGCACGGCCCACCTCGCGCAGCAGTTCGTACACGTGCGCGGCGTACGACGTGGGCACGTGCAGCTCCCATCCCAGTTCGCCCACGTAGCCGATGCGCATGGCCAGCACCGGCGCCGAACCGATGGTGATCTCGCGAGCGGTCGCATAGCGAAGCGCGTCGTTCGACACGTCGTCCTCGCTGACCGCCTGCAGCACCTCGCGCGCCATCGGGCCGCAGAGGTTGATCACCGCGTTGGCCGACGTGAGATCGCGGATCTGCACACTGGCGTCATCGGGTGCGTTGGACCGGATCCAGCCCATGTCGTGGGCGCCGAACGCCGAACCGGTGACCACGTACCAGTGCTGCTCGCCGAGACGCGTCATCGTCAGATCGCACTCGATGCCGCCGCCGGTGTTGCACAGCTGTGTGTACGTCACCGTGCCGGCGGGCTTGTCCATGTCGGCGACCGACAACCACTGCACGGCGGCGAGCGCACCGGGCCCGGTGATCTCGAACTTGGCGAACGATGTCTGGTCGATCAGGGCGACGCGCTCGCGCACCGCGCGGTGCTCTTCGGCCACATGCGGAAACCAGTTCGGCGCGGCGAACGATGGCCGATCGACGGGCTCGACACCAGCGGGCGCGAACCAGTTCGGCCGCTCCCATCCCCCTCGCGAACCGAACACCGCGCCTTGCGCGCCCAGTGCGTCGTGCAGCGGGCTGCGTTTCACGCCGCGTGCCGTCACATGCTCGCTGCCGGGTGCCGCCAGCTTGTAGTGGTGCGCATAGAGCTCGACCATGCGCGAGCCCATGAAGTGATGCGTCGTGTGGTGGAACGCGAAGCGGCGCACGTCGAGCGGCCACAGGTCGAGCGACGGCCGGCCCTCCAGGATCCACTCGGCCATCATCTTGCCGGCGCCACCGCCGGCGGCGATGCCGTAGAGGAAGCCGGTGGCGACGTAGTAGTTGTCGAGCTCGGGGACCTTGCCCATCACGAAATCGGCGTCGGCCGAATAGGGGATCGGCCCGTTGATCATCGTGCGGATCCCGGCTTGCTCGATCACCGGCGTGCGCTGCGCAGCCAGTGTCGCCAGCTGCTCGAAGCGGTCGAAGTTCGGCTCCAGCAACTGCCGCTGGAACGGTGTCGGCACGCCGTCATGACCGAACGGCAGCGTGTCGGGCTCGTACCCACCGATCAGCAGACCGGGGCCATCCGGCTTGTAGTAGACGAGCAGATCGGGGTCGCGCATCGTCGGCATCTGGCGCAACTCGGCGGGCGTGAAATCGGCGATCGGCCCGGTCAACACGTACTGGTGCTCGACCGCGACCGCGGGGATGCGCACCCCCGCCATCCGACCGATCTCCATGCCCCACATGCCGGCCGCGTTGACGACCGTCTCGCAGGCGATGTCGCCCTGATCGGTGTGCACGATGGTTGCGTGTCGACCGTCGACGGTGATCGACGTGACCTTGGTGCGCTCGAAGATGCGGGCGTTGCGCATGCGGGCACCCTTGGCGATCGCCTGCGTGACGCTGGCCGGATCGATGTACCCATCGGTCGGCAGGAACGCCGCGGCCATCACGCCGTCGGTCGTCATCAACGGGAACAGTTCCTGCGCCCGGTCCGCACTGATGATCTCCATCGGCAGGCCGAAGCTCTTCGCCATCGTGGTCAGCCGCTTCAGCTCCATCACCCGCTCGGGCGAACACGCCAGCCGCAGGCTCCCGACCTGGTGCCAGTCGACAGCTTGGCCGGTCTCGGCCTCCAGCCGCCCGTAGAGCTCGACGGAGTGCTCGAGCATGCGGGTCGTGTTGCGCGACGAGCGCAGCTGGCCGACCAGCCCGGCGGCGTGCCACGTGGCGCCATCGGTGAGTTGATGTTGCTCGAGCAGCACCACATCGGTCTCGCCCATCGCCGTGAGGTGGTAGGCGATGCTGCAGCCGATGATGCCGCCGCCGATGATCACGATCCGGGCCTGGGATGGCAGTTGCTGCTCGGTCACGGACGGAGACTAACGACGGTCGCTCGTCCGGCCCGAACGACACCGATGGCCGAATGACACCGTGGGTAATGTGGCCGCGATGGAACATCGGCGGCTGGGCAACACCGACATCGAGGTGTCGCGCGTGATCCTGGGTTGTGGCAGCTTCGGTGGGATCGGTTCGGCGCCCGAGTTCTTCGGGCAGGGCACGTCGAAGCACGAGGCGTTCGCGCTCATGGATGCTGCGTGGGATGCCGGCATCACGACCTTCGACACTGCTGATGCATACGGCGGTGGCAGCAGTGAGATGTTCATCGGGGAGTGGTTGGCGACCAAGGCCGCCGCCGTTCGAGATCGCATCGTCATCGCCACCAAGACCTACAACCCGATGGACGATGGTGCGGACCACGGCCTGTCGGCGGCGCGCATCGCCCGGCAGATCGATGCCAGCCTGGCCCGGCTCGGCGTCGAGCGGGTGGCGATGTACCTTGCGCACGCGTTCGACACCGAGGTGCCGCTCGAGGAGACGCAGTCGGCGTTCGACGAGTTGATCCGGGTCGGCAAGATCCGGGCCGCAGGCGCGTCGAACTTCACCGACGTCCAGCTCGGCGAAGCCCTCGACTCCTCGGCTCGCAACGCCCAGCGACGCTACGAGTGGGTGCAGAACTCGTTTTCGCTGCTCGACCGCGGCGATGCCGCGTCGGTGTTGATGCGATGCGAAGCGGAAGGGCTGGGCTACACCCCGTTCAGCCCGTTGGCGGGCGGCTGGCTAACCGGCAAGTACCGCCGCGGGCAGGCGCCGCCGGTTGGGTCGCGGATGACGCTGCGCCCCGAGCCGTACGAGGCGTATCGAACCGACACCGTGTTCGACGCCTTGGAGGGGCTGGAAGCCCTCGCTGGCGAACACGGCACGACGATGACCGTGCTCGCCCTCTCGTGGGCACTGGCTCAGCCGGGGCTCACCGCGATCGTCATCGGTCCCGGCCGGTTGGACCACCTGCAACCGGCGATCCTCGCCACGGAATCACCGCTGACCCCCGAACTCGCCAACCAGATCTCGGAGCTCTTCTCATGGCCGTCTTGATCCTGTCCGACGCCGACGTTCGCCAGGTGCTCGACATGCCGTCGTGCATCACCGCGATGCGGGAAGTGCTGGCCGACCTCGCCCGCGATCAGCTGTACAACCCGCTGCGCTTCGTCACCAGACCGCCGGATGCCGACACCTTCTTCGGCTTCATGCCCGCCTACCGGGGAGGAGCATCGCCGGTCTACTCGCTGAAGGAAGTCGTCATCGCCCCGGCCAACCACGGCCGCGGGCTCGACCCGCACCAGGGCACCGTGATCCTGCACGACGGGGTCACCGGTGTGCTGACGGCGGTGCTCAATGCATCGGCGAACACCGAGATCCGCACGGCCGCGGTGTCTGCGTTGGCAACGCAACTGCTCGCCAGGCCGGAGTCGCGACGGGTCGCTGTCATCGGCTCGGGCGTGCAGGGCCGGTCGCACGTCGAGGCGATGCGATGCGTAGTTGCTGACGCCGACATCACGATCTGGAGCCGTACGCGCGCCCACGCCGAACGGTTGGCGGAGTCCACCGGCTGCAGCGTCGCCGACACGCTGGAGGATGCGCTCGACGGCGCCGACGTCGTGTGCACCACCACATCGTCGAAGGATCCACTGATCGGCCGGGCCTTGCTGGCCCCCGGAACGCACTACAACGCGGTGGGTTCGTCGGTGGCTCACGCCCGCGAGTTCGACGGCGAAGCGATCGCCGCGGCCTCGTTTTTCGTCGATCGGCGCGAGTCCACCCTCAACGAATCGGGTGACTATCTCGACGCCGTGCGGGAGACGGGCATCGGCCCCGACCACATCCGCGCCGAACTCGGGGAGTTGCTGATCGGCCGGCATCCGGGGCGCACCAGCAGCGACGAGATCACGCTGTTCAAGTCGCTCGGCATCGGCGTCGAAGACCTGGCCGCAGCGCAGCTGTGCATCGCCCGCGCCCGGGAGCGCGGCGTGGGAACCGAGGTCGACCTGTGATCCCCATCGAAGCGATCGAAGCGGCCCGGAAGCGCATCGATGACGTTGCCATCCGCACGCCACTGCTCCGCTTGCACGTTCCGGAATCGCCGGCCGAGATCTGGCTGAAGCTCGAGTGCCTGCAGCCGATCGGCTCGTTCAAGATCCGTGGCGCGGCCAATGCGATTCGCAGCGCGCCGCCCGGCGCGATCAGCAACGGCGTGTGGACCACCAGCGCGGGGAACATGGCGCAGGGCGTCGCCTGGATCGCGCGCGAGGAAGGGGTGCCCGCCACCATCGTGGTGCCCGACCACGCGCCCGACGCCAAGGTCGCCGCCATCGAACGGCTGGGCGGCACCGTGATCAAGGTGACGTTCGACCGCTGGTGGCAGGCGATGGTCGAGGGTTCGTACCCCGGTGTCGAAGGCCTCTTCGTCCACCCGGTGCAAGACGATGCGGTGATGGCCGGCAACGGCACGATCGGGCTCGAACTGATGGAAGACCTCGACGACATCGACGCCGTCCTGGTGCCATGGGGCGGCGGTGGGCTGACCACCGGGATCGCCAGCGCGCTCAGGGCCCGCAGCCCATCGACCAAGGTGTACGCCTGCGAGCCCGTCACCGGCGCGCCGATGCACGCCTCGTTCGCGGCGGGCGTGCCCATTGCGATCGACTACATCCCGTCGTTCGTCGATGGCGCCGGCGGCAAGAGCCTGCTGCCGGCGATGTGGGACATCGCCCGCCCGCTGATCGCCGGCACGTTTGCCCCCTCGCTGGACGAGGTTGCCGCGGCCATTCGCCTGCTGGTCAGCCGGGCCCGTGTCGTCGCCGAAGGTGCCGGCGCGCTTGCACTAGCCGCTGCCATGTCGGGCGGAGCAGGCGCCGGCCGAATCGTCTGCATCGTGTCGGGCGGCAACATCGATGCGGCGAAGTTGGGTGCCATCTTGCAGGGCGCCACACCCGGCTGAGGCCGCTCAGCGACCCTGACCTTCAGCGACCCTGACCTTCAGCGACCGAGGTACGCCCGGCGAAGCTCTTCGTCCGCGGACAGCTCGGCGGCGCTGCCCGACAGCACGACCCGGCCGGTCTGCAGCACGTACCCGCGTGATGCGATCGACAGCGCCTGGTTGGCGTTCTGCTCGACCACCAGCATGGCGACGCCCGCTTCGTTCACCTGTTGGATGATCCGGAAGCTGCGTTCGACGAGCAACGGGGCGAGCCCCATCGACGGTTCGTCCATCAGGATCAACTTCGGTCGGCTCATCAACGCCCGACCCATCGCCAGCATCTGCTGCTCGCCACCCGACAGCGTGCCGGCGAGCTGTTCGCGCCGCGCGTGGAGGAGCGGGAACAGGTCGTAGACGCGCGCGAAGTCGTCGCTGAGATCGTCGGATCGCAGGTACGCACCCATCTCGAGGTTCTCGAGCACGGTCATCGGCGCGAACACGCGACGATTCTCCGGCACCACGGCCATACCGGCGGCAATGCGCCGTGGCGTGCCGTAACGGGTCACGTCATAGCCATCGAACGTGACCGTGCCGCTGAACGCCGGCACCAGCCCGAGGATGGTCTTCAGCGTCGTGGACTTCCCGCTGGCGTTGCCGCCGAGCAGGCACACGAGCTCGCCCGGTTCGACGTCGAGCGTCACGTCTTGCAGGATGTGGATCGGTCCGTAGAACGTGTTGACGTTGCTGAGCCGCAGCAGCGGCTCGTCGCTGCCCAACGTGACGCCGTTCACCGTGACGCCTTCATTTGGTCGCCGCGCCCTTGCCGAGATAGGCCTCGATGACGGCGGGGTCGGTGGCCACGCTGGAGAAGCTGCCTTCGGCGATCTTGACGCCGTAGTCGAGCGCCACGACGCGATCGCTGACTCCCTCCACAACGTGCATGTCGTGTTCGATGATCAGGATCGTCAATCCCAATTCGGTACGCAGCCGACCGATGAGTTCGGTGATCTCGTGCGTCTCGGTCGGGTTCATCCCGGCTGCCGGTTCGTCGACGAGCAGCAGCCGCGGGCTGGTGGCGAGCGCCCGGGCGATCTCGAGGCGGCGGCGGTTGGCGTACGACAGCGAGTAGGCAGGCTGGTCGAACCGGTATCCCTGCAGCCGGGTGCCGAAGAACGCCAGCAGTTCCTCGGCGCGTTGATGCATGGCCCGTTCTTCGCGGCGGGCCCGCGGCAGACCGAGCGCGCCGGCAGCGATGCCGGCCCGGTTGCGGCCGTACATGGTCACCAGCACGTTCTCCTTGACCGTCTTGTTGAGGAACAGCCGCAGGTTCTGGAACGTGCGGGCGATCCCCATGTTGTTGATGCGATGGGGTTCGAGACCGACGATGCTGTGCCCATCGAAGCGAACGTCGCCCGAGTCGGGTTGGTACACGCCGGTGATCAGATTGAACAGCGTGGTCTTGCCGGCGCCGTTGGGGCCGATGACGGAGAGGATCTCACCCTCTTGGACCGACATGTCGAGTGAGTTCAGCACCTGCAGGCCGCCGAAGCCGAGGCTCACCTCGGAGATCTCGAGCAATGGCATCAGAGGACCTCGACCCGCTTGGTACCGAAGATGCCCTGCGGTCGGCTGGCCATGATCGCCACCAGTGACGCGCCGATCAGCAGTTGGCGCGTGATCGAACCCTGGTCGGCCAGGCGGTTCTCCCACGCCAGCATGCCGATGTAGGTCACCACGCCCCCACCGAACGGGCGCCATTCGCGAGACAGCAGAGTCAGGGCCAAGCCGCCGGCGATCAGTGCGAGGAACGCGACGTTCCCGAACGTCACACTGCGCTCCAGATGGGGCACCAGTGCGCCGGTGAACCCCGACAGTCCCGAGCCCCGCGGACGCAGATCGGTGCCGAAGCCGGCCAGGACGGCGCGGACCAGCGCACCGGTGACCACCAGCGAGGCGACGAACTGCCCGAGCCGGCCGAGTGGTCGCACGCGCAGCGCCAGGAACGCGACCAGGGCGCCATACACGAGGAGCCGACCGGTGGACGGCGTGCGCAGCATCTCGGGGAGCACGGCGACGATGAACGCGCCGACGAAGCCCGCACCGAGGTTGCCGAGCCCGCCGAGGATCGCCGAGGCGTACAGCAGCACGAGGAACGGGACATCGAAGTTGCTGCCGAACACCGATTGCTGCACCGATGCGAAGATCGTGCCGGCCAGCCCGGCGACCGCCGCGCCGAGGGCGAACGCCACGAGCCGCAGCCGCCGCACAGGTACCGAGAGGATCTCGGCGGCCAATGGGTCCTCGCGCATCGACCGCAGCGCCAGACCCGACCGGGCGTTGCGCAGGCGGTAGAACAGCAGGATCACCAACGCCGCAGTCACGACCGTGACCAGGTAGTACCCGGTGATGGTGTGAACCCGATACCCGAACAGCGACATTGCGTCGATGCCGGTGACGCCATTCGGGCCGCCGGTGAGGTTGAACGGCTTGCTGGGCAGTTCGTTGCCGTTGAGGCTGATCTGCAACCGGTCGCCGTTGTTGGCGATGCTCACGAAGATCTGGCCGAAGAACAAGGTGACGATCGCGAGGTAGTCGCCACTCAACCGTCGCGATGGCAGGCCCAGCACCAGGCCCAAGATCGCGGTACCGGCCACGACGACCGGAACCGAGACGAGGGTCGGCCAGTGCAGGTGGAACTTGTCGGACGACAACAGCGCGTAGGCGTACGCACCGAAGCCGAAGAACGCGGCGTAGCCGAGATCGAGCAGACCAGACCAGCCGACCACCACGTTGAGGCCGGTCGCCAGCAACGTGTAGAGGGCGACCGTGAACGCGACCCGCGTGACGTAGTCGCTCGGTGACACGAGGGCGAACAACATCGCCGCAACGCCCACCACCAGGATCCGCCATTGCACCGGGGTCGAGGCGATGCGTCCACGGATCTTGTCGACGCCGGTCTCGACCCGGCGGTCGGCCGCAGCTTCGACCCACTGGTCCTTACCGATGGAGCGATCCGTCGATGCGGGCTCCGGCGGGCGCGTGTCGTCGGTCATCAGACCTTCTTCAACTCCGCCACGCCGAACAGGCCGCGCGGCCGGATCAGCATGAAGCCGATGAGCACCAGGAACACCACGACGTCGTAGAACGTCGTCGACACGTAGCCCTGCGCGAAGCTCTCGGCGAACCCGATGATGAGACCACCGGCCATCGCGCCTTGGACCGAGCCGATGCCGCCGACGACCGAGGCGGTGAACCCTTTGAGACCGGCCACGAAGCCCATCGTCTGGAACACACGGTTGTAGACCAAGCCGCTCATCACCCCGGCAACACCGGCCAGCGCAGACCCGATGAAGAACGTGACCATGATGACCCGGTTCACATCGAGGCCCATCATCTGCGCAGCTTCGGGATCGTAGGACGTGGCCCGCATCGCCTTGCCGAGCTTGCTGCGACGCATGAAGATCATCAGGCCGATCATCACGGTGAAGCTGACCCCGATCACCAGCAGGCGCATGACGCTGACGTTGAGCACGCCCTCGTGGATGCCGCTGCGGACGTCGACGAGCTTCTCGCTCTCGTACCGCAAGATGCGGGCACCGACCACGAGCAGCACGGCGTTCTGCAGGAAGAACGACGTGCCCAGCGCGGACACCAGCGGAGCGATCCGCGGCGCCGCGCGCAGCGGTCGATAGGCGAACCGTTCGATGGCGACGCCGACCAATCCCGACCCGAGCGCGGCGACCACCATCAGGACTGGTATCAGCACCGCAACCGGGAGCGCGGGATCAGCCGCGCCCCCGAGCGTGTGGAGCGTTCCGTAACCGAGGAACGCGCCGATCATGTAGACCTCGCCGTGGGCGAAGTTCAACAGCTTGAGCACGCCGTACACGAGGGAGTAGCCCAGCGCGATGAGCGCGTAAACACTCCCAAGTGTTAGGCCGTTGACGACAAGTTGGACGAACTGGCCCATCAGTGCTCGGCTCGGCCGAGGTCAGCTGACGAGGATGTGCTTGCCGCCCGTGATCTTGAACAGGAAGAACTTGGCGCCGACCACGTCGCCGGCAGGGTCGAGCGCCACCGGGCCTCCGAGGATGGTGTCGTCGAGCTTGCTGGCCTTCACGGCGGTGGTGACATCGGCCCGGGTGCCGGGCTTGCCGTCCTTGCACGTCGCCTGGATGCCAGTAGCGATCAACTGAGCGGCAACGTAGACAGGAGGACCGAACGTAGAGAACGTGTCGTCGTGGGCCTTCTGGTATGCGGCCACCACGTCGGCTGCTGCGGGCACGGCGCGGACGTCGGGGGCGAACGACGAGACGTAGGCGCCTTCGAGCGAGAAGTCCTTCGGGGAGTCGAGGCCATCGCTACCGACCACGACAGCCTTCTTGCCCTGTTCGACGAGTTGGGTCCCGAACTGCTGACCGTTGGCTGCGATCTGCCACGGCAGGAACACGACATCGACGTCGTCGGTGACCTTGGCGACGAGTGAGGAGAAGTCGGTCGACTTCTGGGCGATCGATTCGCGAACCACCTCGACACCGAGGGTCTTCCACGTGGCCGTCGCCGAGTCGGCCAACCCCGTGGAGTACGAGGTCTGGTCGTCGACGATCAGCACCTTCTTGGCGCCGAGAGTCTTGCTGATGAAGTTGGCATCCGTCGGGCCCTGGGCGGCGTCGTTGGGCACGACCCGGGCGAACGTCGGCATCTTGCCGTCGACGGTCAGGCTGGTACGTGTCGCCGACGGCGACACGTAGACGAGACCGGCCGTGGTCATCGCCGGGCCGATTGCCTCGACCTCTTGAGAACCCGCCGGCCCGAGCACGGCGACGACGTCGGTGTCGGAGATCAGCTTCTGGGCGCCGGTCGTTGCTTGTGCCGGGTCGAGCTGGGTATCGGTCTCGACGACCGAGAAGGTCGTGCCGTTCTTGGCGTTGAAGTCGTCGATCCCGAGCTTGCCCCAGTTGAGCTGCTCCTGGCCGATCGAGGCGGCGTCACCGGTGAACGGCCCCATGAAGCCGATCTTGGCGCTGCACGCTGCGCCGCCGGCTGCCGGTGCAGCGGTCGTGGCCGCGCCCGCAGTGGTTCCGGCTGGCGCGGCTGTGTCGCCGGAGCTCTTGCTGTCGGACCCGCACGCGGTTGCGGCCAGCAGCAAAACGGCCAGCGGCGCGAATAAGAGCTTCTTGGACATTGTTCCCCCTGAAACCTACGGCTTCACGCCGCGAATGGACAGCGCTGAAGCTATCACACGGCCCTGTAAACCGGTCTCAGATCATACTGAGTTCGGCAGCAAGGTGAGATGATGGGGAAATAGACGTGAGCACCACAGGCGCAAGCACCGGCGGTGACGTGCGTGCACTCGAAGGGCAGCGTTGAGCATGGCGGTCGCCGACTCTGGGGCGCTCCCGAGTCGACCTGTCGCGCTCGAGTCTGATCGTCTGCTGCTCAGACCTTGGCGGGTAGTCGAAGCCGTCATTCAGCGTGAACTGTGGACAGAACGCGATCCGCGAGTTCCGCCGCACCGCCGGATTGACGCAGATGGGCATCCGACGATCGACGATCTCGAGGCCCGGATCCTCATGAACCGGTCGCCCGAGCTGCTTGCTGTCGAGCGAAAG
>JANPOJ010000217.1:0-5605 GCA_031427935.1 Ilumatobacteraceae bacterium
GTCGGGGCTTCGGTCGTGGTCGGGGCTTCGGTCGTGGTCGGGGCTTCGGTCGTGGTCGGGGCTTCGGTGGTCGTCGGGGCTTCGGTGGTCGTCGGGGCTTCGGTGGTCGTCGGGGCTTCGGTGGTGGTCGGTTCCGTCGGCGGGGTCGTGGCGAGATCGTGCGAGGTGGGCGCGGGCAGGCCCGACAACGTGATCGGCGGCGGAAGAGTCTGCGCGGCGGCCGACGAACCGTGCTGCGAGCACGACGACAGGACCAACGCCAAGACAGGGAGCAGCAACGGCCAGGATTGGGTTGCGACTCGCCGATTCATGTCAGCGGAATTTTACTTGATGGCGACCTCAGAAAGACGGCAACTCGAACCAGACTGTCAGTGCGTATTTCACACCGCCGCGGAGTTGAGCCGTTTCATGAGGATGGGTGACCAGTGACGGCCACACCAGCATGTCTCCGACCCCGACGCCCGAGTTGTCGAAACCCTGTCGTGGGAACACCAATTCGGCGCCCTCGTAGCCGTCGTTCAGCTTGATCGATCCCGAGATCTGGGCAACGTCGTGATGGATGCGCAGCGACTCCTGCTCGCCCGGCGCGTAGCGGATGACGAAGGCATCACGCAGGCCGTAGTAGTCGACATATGGCCACACGGTTTGCAGTTGCGGCCACAGGCGGGCGCCGAAGTCTTCCTGCACGGTCTCGAACAGCCGCGGGCTGATGACGGCGAGAGATACCTCGTGACCTGGTACGGGGTCGTCGACCTGGGCTTCGAAGGCACCGAGCGCTTCGGCGGCGCGCACCACGGTGGCGCAGAACTGCGGCGTCCAGCACGGCACGACCAAGAGGTCGGGCCCGACCTCGGTGGCACCCGTGCGCTCGTCGATTGCGCCCTGGTAGCCGAACAGTTGCTGCAGATCATCGAACATCACCACGATCGTGTCAGAGTTCGCCGGGCGTCAACCGCCATGGGGTGCGTGGTAGCCGTGCGAGATCGAAGCGGTCGAGCAGGTCGCCCGCCATCACGGGTCGGCCGCCGGTGTCGATGCCGAGGCTCTCGGCCATTCGGGCGCAGACGTCGCCGGGTGACATGCCACGCGCCGCCAGATCGGCCAGGGTGACGGCGCCGTGGCGCTTGGCGAGGCGAGATCCATCCGGGGCGAGGGCCAAGGGCACGTGGGCGTACTCGGGAATCGGGAGATCGAGCAGCCGGTGGAGACGGATCTGCCCCGGCGTCGCGGCCAGCAGGTCATCGCCACGCACGACACCGGTCACGCCCTGGGCGGCGTCGTCGACGACCACGGCCAGGTTGTATGCAGGCACGCCGTCGTTGCGCTGCAACACGAGGTCGTCGACACGACCCGTGTGTGGTCCGCAGCATCGATCGTCGAACGACTCGTCGCCGTCGTCGCTGCGCAGCCGCAACGCCGGGCGCCGGCCCGCGTCGCGCAGCGCCCGACGATCGCTGCCGGTCAGGCCCCGGCACGTGCCCGGGTACCTACCGTCGGGGTCGACACCGTGGGGTGCCTCGGCTGCATGACGAATCTCGCGTCGCGTGCAGTAGCACTCGTAGACCCGCTCGGCCGGTAGCCGCTCGATCGCCTCGTGGTACATCGCAAACCGATCGGATTGACGAACGACCTCACCATCCCAATCGAGGCCGATGCTCCGCAGTGAGGCGAGCTGATCGATCTCGTGCAACCGCGATGACGTCACCCGGTCGAGATCCTCCATCCGAACGATGAACTCACCGCCCACCGATCGCGCCGAAAGCCACGCCACCAGTGCGGTCCGGAGGTTGCCGAGATGCAGGGATCCCGTCGGAGATGGGGCGAATCGGCCGCGCACGACACCCATTCTCCCCGACGATGCGGCCTCCGCGACGGTCAAAGTAATCGAACTAAGACCTCACGCCACGAGCGTCGCCGGCCGATAACAACAACAGCGCGCAACGCGAAGCAGCCAAGGAGAATGCGGTGGCGGAGGCGGAATCGCCAACGACGAACGAACAGCAAGCGTGCTTACGGGAGCGCGCCCTGGTCTCGGTCGTCGCTAACACCGCCATCATCCCGTTCTGGCTCATCCCGTTCACCGTCCTGGTCAGTGCGCTGACCAGGGACGAGAACGACCTCGGTCGCCTGAGGTGGTGGATCGGCGCAGCCGCGCTGGCCACAGCCCTGATCCTCGTCGGCCTCACGGCGTTCCGGCATCGCACCCGCAACGCGGCTGAGCGACCGAACGACGCGCGGACGCACCACGGCATCGTCATCTTGTTGCGCCTCGGTCTCGGTGCGATGGGCGTGGTGTTCGGCATGTCGACATGGGTGGCCAGCGCGGCGCCCGTGGAGATGGTGATGCTCTTCGCCGTGTTCCCCACGACAGCGAGCGCGATGGCAGCGATGCTGACGGTCGGGCGCCGCGACATGTTCGCCAGCTTGTTGGTCCCGATGGCAGGCCTGTCGGCCATCACGCTGTCGATATCACCCGACATCCGCCTGCGGAGCATGGCGCTGCTGTGGGTGTTCTATTCGGCGGCGTTGACGGTCGTGCACACGACGTTGACCAGGACCGCCCGCACGGCGATCCTGCTTCAGAAGACCAGCGAGGACCTGCTGGCCGAGATCGAACGAGATCAGGCCCAGCTGACCGAGACCAACGCACAGCTCGCGCTCTCGAACGAGCAACTCACCCACCAGGCGACCCACGACGCCCTGACGGGTCTGCTCAATCGGCGAGGGATGTTCGAGACGTTGGAAACCTTGATCGGCGAGACAGCGCCGACCGATCCTGTCGGCGTGCTCTTCTTGGATCTCGATCGATTCAAGGCGGTCAACGACACGCTCGGTCATCGGGGGGGCGACCACTTCTTGCGGATCGTCTCGGACCGCATCGAGCGGTGCATCAAGACCAAGGGCGTTGCCGGGCGCATCGGTGGCGACGAGTTCGTCGTTGCGCTACCCGGCGCCGACGAGGACACCACCGTCGCCGTTGCTCATCAGTTGCAGGGAGTGCTGGGCCAGGCGATCCACGCTGCCGGACGCGAGTTGCCCTCGTCGGTCAGCATCGGCATCGCCCACGCGCCGACCCACGGTGCCAACGTCAGTGAGGTGCTGGCCAACGCCAACGTGGCGCTGTACCAGGCCAAGACCTCGGGCCGCAGCAGGGTCACCCACTTCGACACCGAGCTGGCTCGGGAGAACCGCGACCGGATCGATCTCGAGCTGCGTCTGCGGCGAGCAATCGACGACGGCGACATCGTGCCCTTCTTCCAGCCCGAGCTCGACGCCAGTACGGGCATGATCGTGGGAGCCGAACTGCTGGCTCGTTGGGTGCAGCCGAACGGCACGGTGGTCGCTGCCCACGACTTCATGGATCTCGCAGTACGGGCGGGTCTGCTCGACCGGGTCACCGAGCGGGTGTTCGGCGGTGCCCGCCGCCAGATCCGCCGGCTTGCGGTGCTCGGCCTTCCCGAGGGCTTCCGGTTCCGCATCAACCTGGCGCCTCACTCGACCGAGCGACCGTGGCGCGACAACCCGATCGACCTGCTGGTCAAAGGCATCGACCCGCACCTGTTGACCGTCGACGTGCGCGAGTCGTTCGTGACGGTCGATCTTCCCTCTGCGGCTTCGAACCTCGCCGAGTTCCGGGCCCGCGGTGGGCGGGTGTGCCTCGACGACTTCGCCCAGGGCGTGTCGTCGCTCAGCATGCTGCGGCGCCTCCCGCTCGACGAGGTTCGCATCGACCGGATCTCGATCGACACGATCACGACCCATCCCCACGACCGCGCCATCGTCCGCTCGATCATCGCCCTGACCCGCGAGATCGGCCTGGAAGTCACCGCCGACGGCGTGGAGACCGGCGCCCAGGCCGATGCCCTCATCGCCCTCGGGTGCGTGCGTCAGCAGGGGCATCTCTACGCCCCGGCGCTGCCCGAAGACGGCTTCGAGAACTACCTGCTGCGACGTCTGGCGGAGCAGTACGTGCAGGCTGCGGACACACGGCCGACGTGGAACACACACGAGCTGACCTGAGCTTTTCCTGACCAGCGGCACTGAAGGGTAGGGACTTTCGGGCCTGACGGCCGCCTGACCCCATCGGTACCTTGGCAGGTGATGACCGGTCTCTCCCTGTTGGCCATGGAGCGTTTCTTCTCGCTGCTCGCCCTGCTTGCCGGTGGTCTGGCCATCGTGCTCGTCGGTGCCCGCCTGGTGCCCGTCGGCCATCAGTTCGTCGACATGATCCGGCCGTTCCGGGTCGCACCTGGCCTGGCTGATCGCCGCCGTCGCGATGGCCGGCAGCCTGTACTTCAGCGAGCACGCCAACTTCGTGCCATGCAAGTTGTGCTGGTTTCAGCGCATCGCCATGTATCCCCTCGCACTGCTGCTGCTGATCGCCGCGCTGCGCCGGGACGAAGGCATCCGCCGGTACGCCGTGCCGCTGGCCGTCGTCGGTGGTGCCGTCTCCGCGTATCACTACTTGATCGAGTGGCACCCCTCACTCGGCGCCGGAACATGCGATATCACCGCGCCGTGCACGGTGCCGTGGTTCCGACAGTTCGGCTTCGTGTCGCTGGCGTTCATGGCGCTCTGCGGATTCGCCGCCATCGTCGCGCTGCTTACCCTCGGCTCGGCAGACGGCGCCAACCACGGCCGTTCCGACAAGGAGTCCTGACCCATGAAATCAGCACGAGTTCCCGAGCCGGCACGCAAGAAGCCGTTGTGGCTGTGGGCCGGCATGGTCGGCATCATCGCTGTCGCGCTGGGCGTTGCCGTGTGGTCGACGACCGGCTCCGACGCGAAGGTCAGCCAGGGCACGACCGCACCGAACGCTTCCAGCAGTTCGGCCGCAGAGACGCAGCCCGTCACCGTCACCGGCACAGCGCTGCCGAGCCCCTCCGACTCGGGTGCTGACACGGCGATCGGCATGTCGGTGCCGACCGTCAGCGGCTTCGCGTTCGACGGCACGCCGATCGAGATCACGCCAGGCGGCAACGCCAAGATGGTGGTCTTCTTGGCCCACTGGTGCCCTCACTGCAACAACGAGATCCCGGTGTTGCAGAGTTGGGCGGAAGCCGGCGGGGTGCCACCCGGACTCGACATCATCGGTGTGTCGACAGCGGTCAACGCACAACGCGACAACTTCCCGCCGAGCAAGTGGATGGTCGCCAAGGAATGGGCGTGGCCGGTGCTGGCCGACAGCACGGCATCCGACGCGGCGGTGGCGTACGGCGTCGGTGGGTTCCCGGCGTTCGTGATCGTCGGCGCCGACGGCAAGGTCAAGGTTCGCTCCTCCGGTGAACTGCCGGTGGCCGACCTCGACGCACTCGTCAAGCAAGCGGTCGCCGCATAGCACCAGCGTCCGGTCGCGTTGCGGCGCTGAACCGTCGTCGTGCTTGACTAGGCCGATGTCTTCCGACGACCTACCGCGACCCGTGCTGCTCACCGACGAGTTGCGTGCCCAGCTCAACTCGGTGTCGACGGCGACGTTGACCAACCAGTTGCAGCGCAAGGGCATCCGCTCGACCTTCCTCAGCGGGTTGAAGCCGATCAAGCCCGGCCAGCGCATGCTCGGCTACGCACACACGTTGCGCTACGTGCCGCTGCGCGAAGACCTCAA
>JANPOJ010000218.1:0-4830 GCA_031427935.1 Ilumatobacteraceae bacterium
GAGCGAACTCGTCGGCTGCGTGGGTGGGGGTGGATGCCGCGCCCGTGGCGATTGCATCGCGAGTCGACTCGATGTGGTCGGTCGATCCGGTGACGGGCGCGGCGAACCCGAACTCAGCGGCCATCAGCTGCTGCGTGCCGATCAGGTGGCCGACGAGCTCGCCAACCGTCAATCCGTTGACCGCAGGGCGGATCCAATCCTCGTCGGCAAGCAGGCGGAGTGTCTGCTCCACGTCGTCGACGGCCCGGGCAAACCCCTCGACCTCGGTGTCTGTGGGCGGTCGTTGCACCGGTTCCGCCCGGCGCGCCGCCAACGCTGCGTCCAGCACCGTGGACGCGTCGTTCGAGGGCGTCAGCTCGGTGAGCGACGCAAGGAGTGCACCGATTTCGGGAGGAAGTTCTTCGCTGGTCACGAGCTGCTTTCGGAGATTCTCAACCACCATATTCGTCGCCGGAGCCGAGGTGGATCACCGATTTGTCACGGATGCTGTGCAGACCCGTCGTGCCGCTATGGTCGGCTGCACACACGTACGACATGGGGGTTTTGCTGTGAAGACGAAGGCCGCGATCCTGTGGGAGCGAAACACGCCGTGGAGCGTGGAAGAAATCGAGCTCGACCCACCGAAGGCTGGCGAAGTGTTGGTGAAGTTGGCCGCCAGCGGCATGTGCCACAGCGACGAGCATGTGGTCACGGGCGATCTGGCCGGCGTCACCGGCGAGCCGCCGTGCATCGGTGGCCACGAAGGTGCCGGTGTGGTCATGGAGGTCGGCCCGGGGGTCACCTCGCTGGAGGCCGGCGATCACGTCGTGTTCTCGTTCTTGCCGGCATGCGGCAAGTGCCCGAGCTGTGCGTCGGGCCACTCGAACCTGTGTGATCTCGGCGGAACGACTGCGACGGGGCTGCAACTGTCGGATGGCACCAGCCGCCACCACGCCCGCGGGCAGGATCTCAAGCTGGCGATCGGTGGCCTCGGCACGTTCGCTCACCACACCGTCACGAACGAGGCCAGTTGCGTGAAGATCGAGAAGGAATGGCCGCTCGATCGCGCCTGCCTGCTGGGCTGCGGTGTGGTCACCGGTTGGGGCTCGGCGGTGTACGCGGCACAGGTGCAGCCCGGCGACATGGTCGCGGTCGTCGGCGCCGGCGGCATCGGCTCCAACGCGATCCAGGGCGCCAAGTTGGCCGGAGCGAGAGTGATCGCGGCGATCGACCCCGTCGAGTTCAAGCGCGAAAAGGCAATGGAGTTCGGCGCCACGCACACGTACGCGTCGATCAACGATGCGCTGGGTGACCTCGCCACCAGTACGTGGAACCGTGGGTTCAACAAGGTCATCATGACGATGGGCGTCGGCAACGGCGAGGTGCTGGGCCAGGCCTTCTGGCTGGCCAGCAAGGGCAGCAAGATCGTCATCACCAACATCCATCCGACGTCCGAGCAGACGATCTCGATTCCTGCGGCGTTGTTGACCCTGCAGGAGAAGCAGTTGATCGGGTCGCTGTTCGGCTCGGCCAACATGCGCAAAGACATCCCGATGTTGATGGAGCTGTTCACGCAGGGCCAACTCGACCTCGATGGGCTGGTCACACGCACCTACCCGCTGGAGGGAATCAACGACGGCTACGCCGACATGAACGCGGGCAAGAACATCCGCGGCGTGCTGGTGTACGAGTGATCCGTGGCTGACGCCGCCGCGCTCGTCGAGCGGGTGTTGGGTCGCGTCGTCGGGCGCGAGCGAGAAGTCGAGTTGGTCGTCGCCGCGCTGGCCGCGGATCGTCACGTGCTGCTCGAAGGTCCGCCGGGCACCGGCAAGAGCACCTTGTTGCGCGCGCGGTTGCCGACGAGCTCGGCTTCGGCTTCGAGTTCGTCGAGGGCAACGCCGAGCTGACGCCCGCTCGTCTGGTCGGCCACTTTGATCCCGCCAGGGTGTTGGCCGAAGGCTACGACCCCGACGTGTTCGTCGACGGACCGTTGGTCACTGCCATGCGCGACGGCTCGCTGCTGTACATCGAGGAGATCAACCGCATCCCGGAAGAGACGCTCAATGTATTGATCACCGTGATGAGCGAGCGCGAGTTGCACGTGCCGCGGCTCGGCAGGGTCGTGGCCGAGCCCGGGTTCCGCTTGGTGGCCGCGATGAATCCCTTCGACGCCATCGGCACGGCACGGATCAGCAGTGCCGTCTACGACCGCGTTTGCCGGCTGTCGGTCGACTACCAGTCGGCCACCGACGAGCAGGCCATCGTGGCCAGGTTGACCGACCCGGTGCCTGATCCGGCATGGCTCGCAAACGTGGTCGAGGTCGTCCGGTTGACGCGTACGCATCCCGACGTGCGCATCGGTTCGTCGGTGCGCGGCGCGATCGACATCGCCGCCGTAGCAGCATCGCTGGCGCCCCTGCGACACTCGTCGTCCACGGCGTTCGATGTCGGGCTCGACAGCGCGATCGTCGCCCTGTCCGGCCGGCTGCGCTTGCGCGAGGGCGGGTCTCGAAGCGCCGAATCGATCGTCACCGAGCTGTGGTACCAGGTCTTCGTCGAGACACCTCCGGAGGCATCGGGAAAAGCGACAGCCCCGGACGGGGCGACGCGCCGAGCCTGGTAGCCCAGGAAGGCGCGCCGGCCGACGCAGCGATCGCCCAGTCACGCCGGCGAACCACCTCGCGTCGCGAGCTCGCACGCAACCCACGCTTCGCGCAGATGTCACCCGACGTCGGTGAGCTCGACGACGCTGCGGTGCAGCAGGGTCTCGTCGACGATCCCGACGCAACCCTGGCGATGCTGGCCGACCTGACGGCGGCAACGGATCAACGCCTACGCGATAAGGCCGGGCGGCTGGCGGCGCAACTGTTCCTGGATCTTGCCCGCCGCGGGCCCGCTGCCCGCCGTGGTATCGGCAAGCTCATCGCCCAGCCGTATCAACCAGACGGTGGCGATCTCGATCTCGACGCCAGCTTCGACGCGATCGCCGAATCGGTTGCCGGCGGCGTCGCAGTCGATGTCGAGCGACTGCGGATCAGGGCATGGGCGACGCCCGATACCGCGCTGTGCCTGGTGGTCGACCGCAGCGGCTCGATGGGCGGGAAGCCACTCGCGACCGCCGCCATTGCTGCCGCGGCGGTCGCCATGCGAACCCCGCGCAGTTACAGCGTGCTCGCCTTCGGCAACGACGTGATTGCGGTGAAGAGCCACGATTCCGACAAGCCGGGCGAGCGGGTGGTCACCGATCTGCTGTCGCTTCGCGGACACGGTACGACCGACCTGGCCGGCGCCCTGCGGGCAGCGGGCGAGCAGTTGGGCCGCAGCCGGGCAGCCCGAAAGATCACGATCCTGCTCAGCGACTGTCGAGCAACTGTCGACGGTGACGCTCCCGCCGCGGCAGCTGCGCTCTCGGAGTTGGTGATCGTCGCACCGGATCAGGATTGCGACGAAGCAGTCAGCTTCGCCAGTCGGTGCGGTGCGCGGATCGCGATGGTCTCCGGCCCGTCACAAATCGTCGAGGCATTGGCGACCGTGCTCGAACGCTGATCGTCGATCCGCCCTCAACACTCCAGCGCTGGGTCCGGAACGATCGCTGTCTTCGGCGCGTTCGACAGTGGCGCGGTGTCGCCGGTGGCCGGTGCCGTGGTGTCGGATGGCGGTGGCACGGCGGTGATGCCGGGCGGAACCGATGACTTCACCGTGGTCGTCGGCTGCGGCGGTGTCGTGGTCGCGGCCGGCTCGACCCGCTGCTCGGGTGCGTCGGCCAGCGGGGCGAGCCCGCGGAAGATGTTGAGGATCGCCTGCATGTTCTCGGAATCCTTGTGCCAGATCAGCACGGCGCTGCCACTGATCGTCTTGCCTGTCGCTTCGATCTGGTAGGTGCGGATGGCCGAAGCCGTGACCTTGCGCACGACGCCGACGAACTCGATCATCTTGTCGATGGTCATGCCGGTGTCGATCACGAGGTCGTCGCGATACGAGGCGTAGAGGCTGCTGATGATCTTCGGCTTCAACACGCCGTTCTTCAGCGCAGCGGTCAGCGTGCGGCGCAAGAAATCCTGCTGGCGGGCGATTCGACCGAGGTCCGACGACGGGTCCTCGTGCCACTTGCCTTGCTCGTCCTGGTACTCGAAGTGACGTGAGCGAACGTACTTCAACGCCTCGTCACCCTCGAAGGTGTGGCAACCCGCATCCAGCACGTTGAGCCCGGTCGAGTCGTCGCGTACCGGATACGGCAGGGGCACGCCGACGCCACCGATGGCCTTGACGAGGCGTTGGAAGGCGCAGAAGTCGATCTGGATGAAGTGATCGATGTTGATGTCGAACTCGGCCTTGATCGTGTCGATCAGCAACTGCGGCTCGTCCCGCCGGTACGCACCATTGATCCGCTGTGTCCCGTGACCGGGGATCTTGACCCACAGGTCGCGGGGGAACGACAACACGGCCGAGCGCTTCGTCGACGGGTCGAGGCGGATCACCATGATCGTGTCACTGCGTTCGCCGGTGCGCGCACCCTTGTCTTGCAGAAGCACGCAGCTCTTGTCGGTGGAGTTGTCGGCGCCGGTGACGAGGAAGTTCATCGCGGCCGGGTCGGCTTCGGGGAAGGTCTCGGGCGACCCGGTGTCGCCCGGCAGGGTCTCGCCCGGGGCCGCGGTGACGGCCGGACCTTGCACCGCTACCGGAGGTCGGGTGGTGCCGGCGTTGATCGCCACCTTCTTGCCGTTCTCGCCGGCGTTCTTGCCGATCAACAGACCAACTGAGCCGGCCAGGCACAGCACGACGATCACGCAGTTGACCACCAGCACCAGGCGTTGCCCTGCACTGTGGTGGCCATGGAACCGCTGCGGCGGC
>JANPOJ010000219.1:0-2566 GCA_031427935.1 Ilumatobacteraceae bacterium
CCCAGTAGTCGCGATGGCCGGCGATGGCGTGCCAGTTGGCGATGTAGGCCTGCGCCCACGGCCCGTCATTCAGCGTCGCGGCGCGTTCGGGCACGCTCGCCACGATCGTCGTCACGATCGTGACCGCGACGAGCAACAGCAACACCGCTGGGAGCAGACGACGGAACCGCCGCCCCCAGAACGCCAGCACGTCGACTCGGCCTCGGGTTTCGACCTCAGTGAGCAGCAGTGACGTGATCAGGAACCCGGACAGCGCGAAGAACAGGTCGACCCCGAGGAAGCCCCCTTGCAGCTTGCCCGCGTGGAAGAACAACACGGCGATGACAGCCAACCCGCGCAACCCGTCGAGGGCGGCGATGTGGGTACGAGGTTGCTCGACGCGCGAGACCGGCTGCGGTGGGGCCGCGGTCGACAGCGCCATCTACGACCGCTGTGCGACGACCAGCAGCGACTGACCGATCGGTGGTCGCACGAAGCGCTCGACGCGCCGGATGACCGGGATGAAGTAGCGGTCATAGGTCGATGCCAGGTGTCCGGTGGTCGGGGTGCGGCCCAGCACCCTGACGACGAGCCACCAGGCGAAGTATCCCGGGAGGTTGGTGTAGCGCGCCGTGACCTGCTGGAAGCCCACGTGATGCACGAGCGCCAGCAGCTCGTTGCGCCGGTATCGGCGGTAGTGGCCGATGCGCTGGTCGAACTTGCCGTACAACGCCTCGAAGGCCGGCACCCAGAGCACCATCTTGCCGCCCGGAGCCAACGACTCGTAGATGTCACCGAGCGCCCGGTGATCGTCGGGAATGTGCTCGAGCACGTTCAGCAGGACCACGGTGTCGTACGAGCCGGGTGCTGCGGTGCCGTCGAGCTGAGCGGTGACCACGACGACGTTGGGGTAGTCCTTCAGCCGCTCGCGTAGTGCCACGCTGTTCGCCTGCGACGGCTCGAGCGCGGTGAGGTGTCCGCGGTCCGCGAAGTACGTGGAGTACGTGCCTCGCCCGGCGCCGACCTCGAGGATCCGACCGCTGATGTGCGGCGCGATCAGCTCGATGATCCAGGCCGAGTAGTTCTTGGCGTCCTCGAGCTTTTCCAGGACGGCAACCAGATCATGGTCAGCGGTGTCGAACGTCGCCGGCGTACGCGCAGTCGACCGACGTCGGAACATCAGCTGCGGCGACGAAAGCGGTCGCCGACCCTCGAGTAGCGCACGATGCAGTACACAGCGCGAACCGCATCGCGTCGCCCGATCTTCTTCCCATCGGCGTACGTGCGCCCGCTGTAGGAGATGCCGACCTCGTAGATCCGCCAACCACCCTTGGCCACCTTGGCCGTGATCTCCGGCTCGAACCCGAAGCGATCCTCCTCGATCGTGATGGATTCGAGGACCTCACGACGGAACAGCTTGTAGCAAGTCTCCATGTCGGAGAGGTTGAGCCGGTGAACATGTTGGAGGCGAGCGTCAGCAGCCGGTTGCCCATCGAGTGCCAGAAGTACAGCACGCGGTGCGGCCGACCGGAGAGAAACCGCGATCCGAAGACGACGTCGGCCTTGTCGTCGAGGATCGGCGGAAGCAGATCACCGTACTCGTTCGGGTCGTACTCGAGGTCGGCATCTTGCACGATCACGAACTCGGAGGTCGCCTCGCGGAACCCCGTCCGCAGCGCCGCACCTTTGCCCTGGTTGCGCTCGTGCAGCACGACACGAACGATCGGGTCGTCGACGCTGGCGAGGATCTGGCGGGTCTCGTCGGTGGAGCCGTCGTCGACCACGATGATCTCCCGAACCCATGGCGACTCGGCCACGTGCTTCAGCAGTGTCAAGATCGTGCCTTGCTCGTTGTAGCACGGCACAACCACCGACAAGCACGGTCGTGGGTCGTGTGACACGAGGCTTTACGTTACTTGCTCGGCTTCCTCGCCAGGGCAATCGTCAGCGATGGTCGAGGCGAACAGCAGCACGACCACGAGGAGCCCCAACCGGTGGAGGTCGTCGAACGCCGCCGGCCACGAGGGGTTGGCCACGAGCCGGTAACGCAGCTGGCGTCGCACGATCAGCACTGCCAACCCGCCGACCAGCGCGAGCGACGCCGCACCGGCGACCAGCGGCCGCTTGAACCACAGCACGGCCAGACCGGCGATGCCCGCCAGTACCCCATACTTGGGTGAGATCACTAGGCCGGCAAGGATCACGAGGGCAGCGGCCGTGACGAATGCCCGACGACGGCTGATCATCGCTGGCGGCCAGTGCGGCGTCGGCGCGGCTGGCACGCGCATTTCGTCGCGTGCCTTGTCGCGCCAGATCAGCACAGCGCAGGCCAGCACGGCGAGCGCCGCCAATGCCATGCCGATCCACATCGTGCGCTGCGGCGTCCATGTCATGGTCACAGTGACCGGCGACGTCGAGCCCGGCAACCGCCAACCGTTGAACCCGCCCGAGATCTGACGCGGTGCACCCAGGCTCTTCCCGGCGGCCTCGGCCTGCCAGCCGTCGTTGTACCCCTCACCGAGAATCAGCCAGCAGCCGTCTGGGCAGTTGGTGACGGTCGCCGTGCGGGTGGTGCGACTGCGAGTCA
>JANPOJ010000220.1:0-2676 GCA_031427935.1 Ilumatobacteraceae bacterium
GCCGGGGCCTGGCCCGGGTGGAGGGCCGCCTGGTCGTGGTGGTCCGCCAGCGCCTGGCCCGGGTGGTGGTCCGGCTGGTCGCGGGGGTCCGCCTGGGCCTGGTGGAGGTCCGCCGGGTCTGGGTGGCCCGCCTGGTCCTGGGGGTCCACCGGGTCGTGGGGGACCGCCGGCTCCTGGGGGTACGCAGGGACCACCGGGGCCGCCACCGGGACCGCCGGGCATGCCGGGGCCTGTCGGGGTCGACGACACGACCGGCTTGGCTTCACCGACGTCGGCGTAGATCACCTTCTGGATGCGGTCGTACAAGCTGCGCTTCTGCTGGGGCTCTTCGACCACGGACTCGGGGGCCGGTGCTGCCTGCTTCTCGCCGGTCCACTCGAGGAAGCCGCCACACGCGCCACAGAACGAGTCGGCGTCGGTGTTCTTGAACCCGCACTCTTTGCACACGATCATGAAGGATCCTCCCCACCCTTGCGCTTGCGACGCTTGGCGATCTCGACGACATGCACGACGTGTGCAGGCTTCGCCGCGGCCACCATGCGGTCGACCGTGCCCTCATTGATAGTCGATGGATCATCCACACTCACGCGCACAGCCATCCGAGGTTGGTCATCGCCGGGTGGATCGGTGCCCGGGGTCAGCGACCAGGCCGCGCCGCCGCTCTCGGAGATCTCGACATCGCCGCCGGTGTAGATCGCCAGTTCGGCGGTGAGACCGCGGATCGTGCCGCGCCAGCGGTAGAGCTCGGCGATGTTGGCGATGAACGCCCGGCTGCGGTCGAGCGGCCAACCTTCGTCGATGACCACGCCGACCCAGCCTGCCAGCCAATCGAGGAAGTCCTCGGGTGCGAGCCACGGGTCGATGTACGTCTCGAGGCAGTCGAGTGTGGTGAACACCGGCGCCAACACGTCGTCGAGCCCGCCGGTGAACTCGGCCGTGAACAGGTCGTCCTGATAGATGCCGGGTAGCAACGAGATGATCGGCACCGGCGATCGCAGCCCCGGGATCGTGCCCCTCACATTTGCCTCTCAAGTTCGGCGGTCGTCACGGCTCGACGACCCTGATCTGGTGTTCGTAGGAGAAGGCGATGGCGCTGGCGGCGAGCTCCAGCCGGGTCGTTGCCTGGCCGCGTTCGCCGGTCACCGGGTTGGCGCCGAACAGGCGGATCTCCTCGACGAAGTCGACGCCGCGGATCTCCTGCAGCGCGGTGTAGGCCTCGCCCGATTGGATCGGACGCCCCCACGGCCACCCCTTGCCATCTGGCCCGCCGACGAGCGGGTTGAAGTAGCGGTGCAGCACCGCTGCGGCCTCTTCACGCACACGAACGATGCTGGTCTTCGGCTTGGCCTTGACCTGGGCGACCACCGTGACGCCCTGATACACCGGCGGTTCGATGATCACCCGAGTGCCAACCAGCCGAGCCCCGTCGAGCGCGTTGAGGATGCGGGCCATCGTCTCCTCGCTGGGCACGAGGTGCTCGAAGCGGATCTGACCATCGATGATCGGGGCGGCGGGCACGACCAGGATCCGCACGCTGCCGGCATCGGCGCCGTCGCCTGCGGGCAAGCACTTGACGCGGGCAACCTCGGGCGCCGCGGCGCGCGTGAGTTGCTCGAAGTCTTCGGCGGTCACGGCCCGGTTGCGGGTGCGCAGCAGGATGGGCCCACGGGTCTTGGCCGACTCGAGGTCTTCGCCATCGACGCCGCCGGTTGCCGGTCCGCGGTTCTCCACGCCGGCGATGAACGGGATCGACGACTTCAATGTCTGGATCGAGCCGGCGCCGACGTTGCCGATCCGGCCTCCGCCGGTCGCGTATGCCTCCAGTTGCACGATCGCGCCCTTCGGTGCGATGGCGCCGTACTGACGCATCGAACCGTCGGCTTCGCGCACGCCGGGCCCGAACGTGATCACACCGTGCACGGCGTCGAGCACGAAGACGTGATCGTCGGCCGAGCTACTGGCGAAATGCTCGGCCTGGTGCCATTCGGTCTGGCCGTCTTCGGAGGTGACCAGCAGTCGAAGGAGATCGCCGGCCGGCAACACCGGTGCGTACGCGGTCTTGAACGTCTCGCCGGGCACGCCCTCCGACACTCCCAACGTCTCGTGTTCGATGACATCGGCATGGGCCGCATCGGCGGTGCCCCCGATGGTGTCGGCGATGAGGCCGTGGATCATCGGAGAGGCGCTGTAGGAGGGCTGTCCCTCGATGGCAGGTGTCACCCGGGCACGCAACCATCCGGCGCGCTCACCGTCCAGCAACGTTGCCGAATGCTGGCGGGGCACGTGCACGGTGATCGTGCCGTCGCGGTTCAATCCGCCGGTGGTGTCTTCGCTGACCTCGCAGGCGTGCCAGTTGGTGCCGTCGTAGGCCTCCCACTGCAACGGCGGATCGTCGGGGTCAACACCCACGCCCTCGATGGTGCAGTGGAACTGCAGTCGAACGGCGCACCTCGGCACGGCGTCGGTGAGGCCGACCAGCAGTGCATCGCCCGGCACCGGTGGCGCGGAGAACGCGGCGAATGGAACTCGCAATCGAAGCTGTTCGGTGCGGGCCTCGCGACCGTCGGCGGACGCACCCGAAGTCAGCACGGAATTGAGCGAGCAGGCGACGATCGGCAGGTCCTCGACCGTCGTGAATTTCGTCAAGAGAATGTTGAACTTGGTGCCGCCGGTCCA
>JANPOJ010000221.1:0-4278 GCA_031427935.1 Ilumatobacteraceae bacterium
TACTCGGGCCTGATCAACAAGGGTGACGAGGTCTACAACTCCACCAAGGAACGCCGCGAGCGCCTCGGCCGCATCTTGTTGATGCACGCCAACCAGCGTGAAGACCTCGACGTGGCCATGGCGGGCGACATCGTTGCCGGCCTTGGCTTCAATGACACCACTACCGGCGACACGCTGTGCGATCGCAGCAACGCGATCATCCTCGAGCGGATGATCTTCCCGGAGCCGGTCATCCACGTGGCCATCGAGCCGAAGACAAAAGACGACCAGGACAAGCTGGGTAAGGCCCTCAAGTCGCTCAGCGACGAGGACCCGACGTTCCGCGTTCGTACCGACGAAGAGACCGGCCAGACAGTGATCTCCGGCATGGGCGAGTTGCACCTCGAGATCCTGGTCGACCGCATGCAGCGCGAGTTCGGCGTGGTCGCCACCGTCGGCAAGCCGCAGGTGGCCTACCGCGAGACGATCACCAAGATGGTCGAGTCGGTCGAGTACCGACACATCAAGCAGTCGGGTGGTTCCGGCCAGTTCGCGGTCGTGAAGATCACGCTCGAGCCGAACCCGGGCAAGGGCTACGAGTTCGTCGACAAGATCAGCGGTGGCAAGATCCCCCGCGAGTACATCAACCCGACCAACCAAGGCATGCAGCAGGCACTCGATTCCGGTGTGCTCGCCGGCTATCCCACGGTCGATGTCAAGGCGACGCTGGTCGACGGTCAGTACCACGACGTCGACTCCTCGGAGATGGCGTTCAAGATCGCCGGTCAGATGGCGTTCAAGAAGGCCGCAGAGATGGCCAAGCCGGTGCTGCTCGAGCCGATCATGGGCATCGAAGTGGTCACCCCTGAGGACTACATGGGCGACGTGATGGGTGACCTCTCGAGCCGGCGTGGCCGGATCGAGGGCATGGAAGCCCGCGGCAACACCCAGGTCATCAAGGCCCAGGTGCCGCTGTCGGAGATGTTCGGCTACTCGACCGACCTGCGGTCGCGTACGCAGGGCCGAGCGACGTACACCATGCAGTTCGCCCAGTACATGGAAGTGCCGCCGAACATTGCCAGCGACATCGTCAAGCGCGTACGCGGCGAATAGAAGAGGACCCCCGATGATCAAGCAACTCGTACTCGTGTCGGCCCTCGGCTTCGGCTTCACGGCGTGTGGCAGCAGCGGCGGCGTCGCCGCGACAGCGACCAAGGGTGACGCATTCTGCAAGCTCGCCCAGACAGCCAAGGACGACAACGACGCGCTCGACGCCCTCGACTTCACGGACTCGGCGAAGGTCAAGCTCGAGCTCCCCGCGGCAATCGATTCGTTGAGTGCGGCCGTGGCCAAGGCTCCCACCGACATCGCCGCGACGTTCAAAGAGTTGTTGACCAACGAGGAGCAGATCGAGACGTTGTTGAAGGCCAATGACTTCGACATCACCAAGATGGCCGGCACCGATGAGGGTAAGAAGGCGCTCGACGGCCTCGACAAGTCGCCCATCCCTGACAAGGTCGACAAGTACCTCAGCGACAAGTGCGGCATCGCCACATCCGACACGACGCCGACCGACACGACACCTCTCGACACCACGGTGTCGGGCGACACGTCGGTCGGTAACAGCATCGACCTCGGTGAAGGCGAAGCGGCGATCAACAAGTTCCTCGACTTCTACGAGCTCGGCGCCAGCTCGACGTTGACCGCCGACGAGCGTTCGTGCATCGTTTCGAATCTCGTCGACAAGGTGACCGGCGCTGACCTGAACCAGGCGATCGCCGGGCAGCCCAGTGCAGAGCTGCAGCAGGCGCTCGGGCTGGCGTTCATCAACTGCAACGTCACCGTTCAATCCTGAACCAGTTACCAGCGGCGTATCCACGCCACTGGTGAGCGACTCTCGAAGAGATGCGGCAACGTGCTGCGGATCAGTGACAAGCTGATCCTCGTCGAGAGGAGGAGGCGATGCCGTCCAAGCAACCGATGGGTGATGTCATCGTGCTGTTGCCCGGCATCCTCGGCAGCGTGCTGGAGCGTGACGGGCACGACGTCTGGGCGATGTCGCCGGGCGCGGCCTGGCGTGCGATCGTCTCGCTCGGCCACAGCGTCAACGATCTGCAGTTGCACGGCGATGATCCGGCGGTCGACGACCTCGGCGACGGGGTCACCGCCCCACGGCTGCAGCCCGATCTCCACCTGATCCCGGGGTTGTGGAGCATCGATGGCTACTCGCACATCCGCGCCTCGATCTTCGCCGGCTTCGACGTGGTCGAGGGCCAGAACTGGTTCGACTTTCCCTACGACTGGCGTCGCGACAACCGGGTGGCGGCGCGGCATCTGGCCGAGCGAGCACCGGGGTGGTTGCGCGCCTGGCGCCAGCACTCCGGCAACAACGACGCGAAGTTGGTGCTCGTCGCCCACTCGATGGGCGGTCTCGTAGCTCGGCACTTCCTCGAGGTGCTCGACGGTTGGCGAGACACTCGCATGCTCGTCACATTCGGCGCGCCGTATCGCGGTTCGCTGAACGCGCTCGACTTCTTGTGTAACGGGTTCAAGAAGAAGATCGGGCCGGTCGGTCTCGACCTCACCACGTTGCTGCGCTCGCTGACCTCCGTCTATCAACTGTTGCCCCGGTACCCGGTGATCGACACCGGAGGCGCCGCGCTGACCAGGGTCTCGGAGACCCCCGATCTTCCTGGCGTCGACCAGGTCCGCGCGGCAGCCGCGTTGCAGTTCCACCTCGACATCGACGCCGCAGTCGAGGCCCGGCCCGCCAACAGCTATGCCATTCATCCGATCGTCGGCATCCTCCAACCGACGCATCAGTCTGCGCGTCTGCACGCCGGCACTGTGGAGATGCTGCGGTCCTACTCCGGCGTCGACAGCGCTGGTGACGGGACGGTGCCGCGGGTCTCGGCGACGCCGCTCGAGCTCTCCGATCAAGGCCGGGAGATCTACGCGCCGGACCAGCACGGAGCTCTGCAGAACGGCACCGGGCCGTTGACCCAGTTGATCGGTCTGCTCTCGGCCAGGCCGACAGCAAACTTCCGAGGCGGTCTGTCGGGTTTCGGTCTGCAGATCGACGATCTGTTCGCCTCCGACGAGCCGGTCAATGCGATCGCCACCTCGGATGAGTCGGCGTCGGCCGTGAACGCGGTCGTCGAAGATGTGGCCACCGGACGAGCCGTGCTGGAGTCGCGCATCGAGGCCGGCGGCGACGGCGCCTATCGCATGGAGTGGCCGCCACCGCCACCGGGCGACTATCGACTCACGGTCTCGGCAACCGATCCCGACAGCGAGCGACTGCCGGTGCACTCGTTGTTCATCGTCGCCGCGACGGAGGATGGGCTGCGGTGATCGTGTTCGTCGTGCTCGCCGCGTGGTCCGGTCTGGTCGGCCCACTCGAGGTGCGCGCGGCCGCGCCGCTCGCGGTGCAACGCGCCGACGACTGCGTGCTAGCTATCGACGGGCACGACGTACGCGAGTTCGCCGACGCCGACCATGCACTGCGACTGAACGTCGACGACATCGTGCAGATCGACGCACTGTCTGCTGTGCCGACGTCGACCACGCGGATCGCCGTCGACCTGCCGATCGGGCCCTCGATCCCGGTGAAGACGTTGCGACATCAGCCATCGCAACGATTCACCGAGTCGCTGCGGATCGCTGACATCAGCGGCGTCGGCGTCGGCTGGTACCACATCGAGGTCAGCAGCGGCCCGTGCCTCGGGGCGTTCTGGGTTCGGGTGTACGGCCGATCTCCGTTGACCACGGTGATCGGGATCGGCGCCTCGCTGCTGCTGGTCGCCGGCGCTGCGCTGCTGCTGCTGACCGTGCGGCGCGCCCGTGGGTCCCGGACGGTGTGGTGGGGTGCCGCCGCCGGGCTGCTGGTCGGCGTGGCATTGTGCGTTCTGGCCCAACAGTTCGCCATCGTTGCCTTGACGCCGGTCGCGCTGGCGTTGTTCGTCGGAGGCGGTGCGGCCGGCGGTGCCGGGGCGACAGCCGCGGCCACCGTTGGCGGAGGCGGCGGGGCGGCCAGCACACCGGGCGCCGCGCCGCCGCCCGCGCCGCCGCCATCGCCGCCATCGCCGCCGCCATCGCCGCCATCGCCGCCATCGCCACCAGCGTCGCCTCCGTCCAGTCCGGACCTGCGGCTGCCGGGCCAGGCCGGGTGGAGTCACGCGGAACCGCCGGCATACGCGGAACCGAGCGGCGCCGAACCACCGCCAGACCCGCCCCGGCGCGCTTTTGCGCGAATTGAATGTGACGACACGCTACTGGCCGGTACCGCCTTCGATCTCA
>JANPOJ010000222.1:0-7667 GCA_031427935.1 Ilumatobacteraceae bacterium
CAACACCCAGCGTTCGCAACGGCGTGTTCAACGACTTGTACCTGACGCTGGAGCCCAGTGTGCGATTCGACGGCACCGAGGCGCCGGTCAAGATCTTCATCAAGCCGTTGGTCGTGTGGCTGTGGATCGGCGGGATGCTGATGGCTGCCGGCACCGTGCTGGCCGGCTTCCCCGGGCGCCGCCGCCGTGTGCCGACCGACCCGGTTTCCGCCCCGATCGAACTGGAGCCTGCTGGTGTCTGAGCCGTCGATGCCCGAGTCGGCGATGCCCGAGTCGGCGACTGCCCGGCGCGGCGGCCGGCGGTTGGCTCCGTTCGTGTCGCTGGGCGCGGCGGTGGTCGTGGCTGCGCTGTTCGTCGTGCTGGCCAACAGCAAGGCCGACAAGCCCGACGTCACGTCGTCGTTCCTGTACGGCAAACCGGCGCCGGCCGTCGTCAGCACCACGCTCGACGGCAAGCCGTTCGATCTCAGCCGTCGCAAGGGCAGCTGGGTCGTGCTCAACTTCTTCCAGTCGACCTGCCTGCCGTGCAAGGCCGAACATCCCGAACTCGTGGCGTTCGCCGCCCAACAGGCCGGCATCGCCGACGGCGCCGAGCTGTACACGGTGATCAAGGACGACCCCGATGCCGCCGTCGCCAAGTGGTTCGCCGAGAACGGCGGCGATTGGCCGATCGTCAAGGACGACGATGGCGCCATCGCCACCGCGTTCGGGGTTGCCAAGGTTCCCGAGACGTGGATCATCGATCCGTCGGGTGTCGTCGTCCGTCGGATCGCCACCACGATCACCGCCGATTTCCTGGCGACGGATCTCGAGCAGCTCCGCCAGGCATACGGATGACGCGTTCGTTGAAGCGCTGGCCGAGCTGGGTCCTGCTGGTGCTGGTGGTCGGTGGCCTGCTGGCCGTCGGTGCGGCGCGCGACGCTGCGCCGCGGTCGCCCAAGGAGCGTGTCGAAGAGATCAGCAAGCGTCTGGCTTGCCCGATCTGCGACGGCGAGAGCGTGTTCGAGTCGCGCAACGCCGACTCGCAGGCGATCCGCATCGAGATCGCCCGGCAGGTCGACACCGGGACGGTCAGCGATGACCAGATCATCAACTTCATCGAGCAGCGTTTCGGGAGCAAGGTGTTGCTCGTGCCGCGTGCGACCGGCATCGATGCGTTGGTCTGGGCCCTGCCGGTCGCCGCGTTGGTGTGCGCGATCGTCGGCCTCGGGTTCGCATTCCATCGCTGGAAGGTCGCAGCCGACACGATCCCCGACGATGCCGACCGGGAGCTCGTCGCTGCCGCGTTGGCCGGTGATGCGGACGTGGGCGAGGGCGACGGATCGTGAATCCCGACCAGCTCGCCGAGCTCGAAGAGCAGCGCCGGTTCTTGTTGCACTCGATCACCGATCTCGACCGCGAGCATCAGTACGGCGATGTCGACGACCACGACTACCAGACGCTTCGCGACGGCTACACCGCGCGAGCCGCGACGGTCCTGCGGGCGATCGACGTGGGGCACGAGGCGATCGGTGGGGCAACCCGCACTCGCCGGCCGCGGGTGCTGGCAGCGTGGATCATCGGCACGTTGGCCGTGGCGTCACTGGCCGGTTGGTTGGTGGCCCACACGTCCGGGCAGCGGCTTCCCGGCCAGTCGATCACCGGCGGCTTGCCCGGCGACGAGGTGGCGCTGAAGCTGGCTGAGGCGCGCCAGTTCCTCAACGTCGATGCGCAGCAGGCGATCGTCAGGTACCAGCAGGTGCTCGAGCTCGACCCGAAGAACGCCGAGGCGATGACCTACACCGGCTGGCTGATCGCCCAGAGCGGGCCGACGGCAGCCCCGGCCGGTGCCGAGATCCTGCGCAATGCGATCGCGCTGGATCCCACCTACGCCGATCCGCACTGCTTCTTGGCCATCACCTCCGCCAACTTCCTACAACCCCCCGACACCGCCACAGCGCGCACCGAGGCGCAGGCGTGCCTCGACAACAACCCGCCGTCGCAGATGGTCGCTCTCATCCAGGGCTTCATCGACAAGCTTCGCGTCGAGACGACCACCACGACGACCGGTTAGCTGCTCCCGTCGGGCGGAGGCCATGCCTCGGCCGTCACGAACTCGCCCCGGTCATCTCGTTGCAGCACCCACACGCTGCCCTTGCGCCATTCCGGCGGCGACACGAACTCGCAACCCCGTCGTTCGAGCGCGCTGATCGTCTCGGGGATCACGTCGCCGTGGCTGCACACCACGCTGGCATCGGGCAGCGTCGACATCAGGTCCAACACACCGACGAAGCTGCGCCCCTCTCCGAGGCACGCGTCGGTCTCGACCGTGGCGCCGACGGCGGTTGCGGTCGGCTGCTCAGTCTGGATGCAGCGCACGTAGGGGCTGCTGATCAGCGTCGTCACATTGAGCGCGGCGAAGCGAATTGCAAGCAGGTCAGCTTGGCGTCGCCCCGATGGGCTGAGCGGTCGCAGCCGGTCGTCGCCGGTGAAGTCGTGACGACTTCCGGCCTTGGCATGGCGCACCAGGTACAGCATCACGCCTCGTCGGTGGCCTTCATGTGCCGCGCCGAGAGACGTCGAACCAGCACGAGGTACACGATGGTCGCGGCGATTGCCAGCACTTGGAAGACCACGCTGCTGCCGACGTAGTCGTGGGTGCGCTGCGCCAGCGCCCGCGTGCTCCTGTCGGAGCGAAGGTCACTGACGAACTGGCCGTTCGAACTGAGTGCGAAGATGGGCAGCAGGCCATAGAGCACCCACCACCACGTGATGATGGGCGGCACGCGCCCCTGCTTCCACGCGGGGTCGCCGCGGACGAGATCGGGGTCGGATCCCCTCCAGAGCTCCTTGAACATCAGCCACGGCACGGCATACACGACACACGGCGGCACGAACCATCCGCCGATGCCCCAGCCTGGAACCCACGTTTGTCCGGGGCGGCCGAGCACCCGCAGGTTCGCCGCCATCCGGTACATCCAGATCATCGTCAGCACCGCGATCGGGATGACCAACAGCACCGAGCCGACGCCGACGCCGACGGTCGTCGAGTTCTTGAAGCTCTGCTCACTGATCGTGCCGTCGAGGTACTTCTGGGCCTGGCTGGCCAGCCGGAGGAGGTCGAAGATGCCGAGGAGCTGCAAGGGCAGGTAGATCCACAGCAGCACGACCATCGCCTTGGTGATCCGCCGAATCCCCTGGATGGAGCCGGAGCGGGCGTCGGTGGCGCCATAGGCGATGTAGCCGGGCGGCGGCGACATCGGTGGCGGCGGAGGGGGCATGCTGCTCATTGGCCGCCAGCGTACGCGCAGGTGTAACGGTGGCGCACTTGGGCACACTATGAGGCATGGGCTTTTTCGACCGCAACCGGAAAGAGCTGATCGAGAAGGGCTACGACCCCGATCGTCTTCCGCCCGGGCAATACCTGACCGACCGCTTCCCGGTGCTCCACGTCGGCGATGTGCCGACCTACGGACCCGGTGAGTGGAACCTGACGATCAACGGCTTGGTCGATCGGCCGTTCACCGTCGACCTTGGCGAGTTGAAGGCGATGCCGTCGGTGACCCTCACGTTCGACATCCATTGCGTCACGAAGTGGAGCAAGTTCGACACCTCATGGACCGGTGTGCGCGTGCGCGACCTGTTCGAACGTGCCGGTGTGCAGGCCGGCGCGACGCATGTGATGGAGCACGCCGAGTTCGGCTACACCACCAACATCCCGCTGGCCGACATCACCACCGACGAGGCGATCGTCGCCTACGCCTATGAGGGCGAGGAGATCGAGCCCATCCACGGTGGCCCGGTGCGCATCGTCGTGCCGCACCTGTACTTCTGGAAGAGTGCCAAGTGGGTGCGATCCCTCGAGCTCCGCGACAGCGACGAGCCCGGCTTCTGGGAGCGCAACGGCTATCACATGTACGGCGACCCGTTCATCGAGCAACGGCACTGGGGCGACTGAGCCGGAGGCCCGCGAACTGATCACGGCTCGAATGCGTTCATATGCTGCGGTATGAACCAAGCCGCCAGCACCCGTCCGCCGAGGTCTATGTGGGGCCGTCACCCAGCGTTCAAGGACAAGGAGCTCACCCTTGGCGAACGGGCGGCCGACCGTGTGCGCAACGGAATGGGCTCGTGGCCGTTCGTGTTTGCGTTCCTGGGGTCGATGGGCGTCTGGGCACTGGTGAACTCGATCTTGGCGATCGGCGGGAGTCACGGGAAGAAGGGCTTCGATCCCTACCCGTACATCCTGCTGAACCTGTTCTTGTCGATGGTCGCCGGACTGCAGGGAGCGATCCTGCTGATTGCGGCCAAGCGCGCCGACAGCATCTCGTCCGAACTGGCCATGCACACGTTCAAGAACACCGAGGCGGATACGAAGCTGCTCAACGAGAACACCGAGCTGACGCGGCAGGTCAAGGCCAACACCGACATGCTCGATGAGATCCATCGCCATGTGACTGCCCTGACCGAGGCGATGAAGCAGAACGCCGCGCCGCCCGCTTCGCCCGCGGAGTGATCGCGTCAGCCGACTCTCTTCCAAATTCCAGGGCTGGGTCGGGTTCGATTTCGGTACTGGCAGTACTCACATCGCGCCCAACCACAGGGGGCCTGAGGAGGGTCAGCTGATCTTCAGGGCGGCGTTGAAGACCTTCTTGGACTTGAACTCGACGGCGATGCGTCGTGCCATCTCGTGGAAGAGCTTGGCGGACTCGCTGTCGGGGTCGGCGACGGTGATGGGGATGCCATCGTCGCCGCCCTCGCGCAACTCGGGGACGAGGGGAAGCTTGCCGAGCAGGGGGACACCGAGCGAATCGGCCAGTTCCTGGCCGCCACCTTCACCGAAGATCTCGTAGCGCTTGCCGTCGTCGCCGGTGAACCAGCTCATGTTCTCGATCACGGCCTTGACCGTCATGTTGACCTTGGAAGCCATCGCGGCTGACAGCGCGGCGACCTTCTGCGCTGCGGCCTGCGGGGTTGTCACGACGTAGACCTCGGCGCGCGGCAGGTACTGGCTGAGGCTGAGGGCGATGTCGCCGGTGCCGGGCGGCATGTCGATGAGCAGGAAGTCGGGCTCGTCCCAGAAGACGTCGGTGAGGAACTGCTCGAGCGCCTTGTGCAGCATCGGGCCGCGCCAGACGACGGCCTGGCCTGCCGGCACGAAGTAGCCGATCGAGATGCAACGCACACCATGGCTCTCGGGCGGCACCAACATGCCGTCGATCACGACCGGGTCGCGGTCGGCACCGAGCATGCGGGGGATGGAGAAGCCGTAGATGTCGGCGTCGACGATCCCGACGGAGTAACCCTGTTGAGCGAGGGCCACGGCGAGGTTGACGGTGACGCTCGACTTGCCGACGCCGCCCTTGCCCGACGAGATCAGCAACGGGCGGGTCTTCGAGCCGGGCTCGGCAAAGGGCACGGCCCGCCCTTCGGCGTGTCCGTGCGCCTGGCCTTGGCCGGCAGTGGCACCCGGGTTGCCGTGCAGCATCGTTCGCACGGCTTCGCGCTCCTGGTCGGTCATCACCGTGAAGTCCAAGGTCACCTTGCGTACGCCGGGCAATGGGGCCACCGCGGCGGTGACCCGGCTGGTGATCTCGTTGCGCAGCGGGCAACCGGCGACCGTCAGGGCTATCTGGATACCGGCAACGCCGTCGTCGTCGAGCACCACGTTGCGGACCATGCCGAGGTCGACGATGGAGCGTCGCAGCTCGGGATCCTCCACGGGGCGGAGTGCCTCGAAGATCTGCTCATTCGTGGTTGCCGGCATGGTGACCCTTTCGGCGCTTGGTCGGGGAAAACGGGGCGCAGCGAATTACCACTACGCGGATAGGTAGAATACCGGCGTGGCTGCGAACCCGCCCAGTGCGTCGATGGCATCAGGTGCCTTCACCGCGACGGTTTCCGCCATCACCAACGCATTCGGCGACCCCACGCGTCGCGGCATCTACCTGTTCGCTCGCGAGCACGAGACCGGCGTGACGGCGTCGCAGGTGGCCGAACAGTTCGGGCTGCACCCCAATGTCGCCCGTCATCACCTCGATCGCCTCGCGGCGGGGGGTTACCTCGAGGTCGCCGTCGAACGGGCGGAGGGTGCGGGTGCGGGTCGGCCGTCGAAGCGCTATCGATCGGTCGCCAATGTCTCGATCGACGTCCCAGTGCGAAGCGATGATCTCGTGCTGTCGCTGTTGGGCAGGGCACTGGCCCTGCTGCCCAGCGACCAGGCCGAGGCAATGGCCGAACAGGTCGGTCAGGAGTACGGGCAGGCCATGGCTGCGGGTATGTCGGGGCTCGATGTCGTCGCCGGCCAGCGCAGTTTGCGCTCGGCCATGCAGGCCGTTGCCGACGCCCTGACGGCACACGGATTTGCCGCGCACGCCGACCAGCGCAACAACCAACTACGCATCGTCAACAACCACTGCCCGTTCGGCGATGTGGCGATCGAGCATCCGGTGATCTGCGCGGTCGACCGTGGCATGGTCAAAGGGATGCTCGGCGCGCTGTGTGGCGACACCGACGTCAGCACCGAGGCATCGCTGCCTCAGGGCGACACGTTCTGCGCCACCACCTTCTGAGCCGCCGCCCGACGTCGACTACTTGCGGATCTGGGCGTACTCGATCACGCGGTTGACGATCACGTCGTCGCACTTGGCGAGGGCGCCGTTGTCGAACGGCGGCTGTGGGTCGTACTCGATCATCAGTTGCGCTGCTTGCGCGGCGGTGCGATCGACCAGCAACTCGACGAGGCGCAGGGCCATGTCGATGCCGCTCGACACGCCGGCAGCAGTGATGATCCGCTGATCGAGGTGTTCGACGACGCGCTGCGCAGTCGGTGTGGCCCCCGTTGCTTCCAGCTCCGGATAGCAGGCCCAGTGGGTCGTCGCCGTAAGCCCCTCGAGCAGGCCTGCGCCGCCGAGTACGAGCGAACCGGTGCAAACCGACGACGTGTAGGTGCTCGACGCATGGGCGGCGCGCACCCAGTCGAGCACCCGCTCGTCGTGCATCAGTTGACGGGTGCCGACACCACCGGGGAACACCACGATGTCGGGGTTGGGGAGCTCCTCGAACGTCGCATCGATGGTCACACCCAGCAGTCCGTTCTCGCTGCGGACCTCGCCACGTTGGTGGCCGATGAAGGTGATGTCGATGGTGGGGACGCGCTGCAGCACCTCGTACGGACCGATCGCGTCGAGCGCTGTGAAGCGCGGGAACAGGGGAATGGCGACCTGCATGGGTGTGGGCCTTTCTAGGACGCGGCGCCGAGGTGCCGCGCGTCGGTGGTGGAGGGGGTGGGGGAACGAAATCGGCGACGGTACGCATCGGGCGCGACGCCGACGCGGCGTTGGAAGGCGCGGCGCAACGACTCGGCGGTGCCGAGGCCGCAGTTGGTGGCGATCACATCGAGCGAGGTCGTCGTCGACTCGAGCTCGGAACGCGCCGCCTCGACACGGACCCGCTCGACGGAGCGGGCGGGTGTCTCACCGACCTGCGCGGTGAACACGCGGCTGAAGTGCCTACTGCTCATCGCCGCCCGTGCGGCGAGCAGGTCGAGGCGGTGGTCGTCGGCCGGCAGTGTATCGATGTGGTCCTGCGCGTCGCGGACCGCGGATCGGGTTGCTCGGGGTACCCACACGGGTGTGGCGAACTGGGTTTGGCCGCCGGGGCGATGCAGGAACATCACCATCCACCGG
>JANPOJ010000223.1:0-2632 GCA_031427935.1 Ilumatobacteraceae bacterium
AGTCTGGGGCGCCGACGTCACGCTCACCCCACTCAACCTGTGCACCGAGACGCTCGACGGCATCCGCAACCACTCGTGGTCCCGGCCGGCTCCGGCGACCCCCGAGGGTGAGGTCGTCAGCTGGGCCGACCGCATCGCCTACGTCTGCCACGACTTCGAGGACGCCGTCGACGCCGGGATCGTCACGCCCGAGGCCCTGCCCGACATCGTTCGTGCCCGTTGTGGCGAGCGACGCAGCCACCAACTCGGGGCGTTCATCACCGCCATGATCCAGGCGGCCGGCCAGATCGGTCAGATCGGCATGACCGCCGATGCCGCCGAGGCGCTGGCCGCCTTCCGCAAGTTCAACTACGACAACGTGTACCTGCGACCAGCGTCGCAAGCGCAGGCACAGTCGGTGATCTCCCTGTTGCAGGCGCTCGTCGAGCACTTCGCACGGCACCCGCAGTTGCTCCCCGACGACGTCGCTGCCGACCCCGACGGCGCTGCGGTCCTGCACGAATCGGTCGCCTACGTCGGTGGTATGACCGACCGGTTTGCCTGCCGCCAGGCGGTTGCGCTGCTCGGTTGGGACACCGCACGCCTGCCGCAAGGCATCGATACCCACCTCTGATCGAAGGCGAGGCTGAGGTTGGGGGTGAGCCGGTACGCCGCAGGCGTACCGGCTCACGCACGTAGCATTCGCCGATGACTCGTCTTGTGATCCGTGGCGGCCAGGTGTTCGACAGCATCGGTGGTACCGCCTCGATCGCCGACGTTGCGATGGAGGGTGGCCGCATCGTCGATGTCGGCACATCACTCGATGGCGACGACGCCATCGACGCCACCGGCCACGCCGTCTATCCCGGGTTCATCGACTGTCACGTGCACTTCATGGTCGACGGCGACCTCGACCCGATGTCGTCGGTCCACACACCGTTCTCGATGAACTTCTACCTCGCCGCAGAGCGCATGGCTCGCACCCTCGCCGCTGGTGTCACGACGGTGCGCGAAGCCGGTGGCAGCGACCTCGGGGTGAAGACGGCTCAGCAGCGCGGACTCGTTCCTGGCCCCGAGATGCAGATCTCGATCACGATCCTCAGCCAGACCGGCGGGCACGGCGATTCGTGGCAGCCGTGCGGCGCGCACATGCCCAGCATCATCGGTGTGCAGCATCCCGGTAAGCCGCACAACATCGTCGATGGACCCGAGGAGATGCGCAAGAAGGTTCGTGAACTGATCCGCGCCGGCGCCGACGTGATCAAGGTCTGCACCAGCGGCGGCGTGCTGTCACCTCGTGACGATCCACGCCACGGTCATTACCGCGACGACGAGCTCGACGTACTGGTCGCCGAGGCCAGCGCCGCGGGCAAGTGGGTCATGGCCCACGCCCAGGCAACAGAAGGCATCAAGTCTGCAGTGCGAGCCGGGATCCGTTCGATCGAGCACGGGATCTACCTCGACGACGAGGCCATTGCGATGATGCTGGACCGCGGCACCTATCTTGTCCCGACCCTGATCGCGCCGATGGGCGTACTCGAAGCTGCGGATCGTGGGGTCAAGGTGCCGCAGTACGCGATCGACAAGACCAAGATGGTGATCGACGTGCACCGGGCGAGCATCCGTCAGGCCATTGCCGCTGGGGTCAAGGTCGCCATGGGGACCGACAGCGGGGTCACGCCACACGGTGGCAACATGCGCGAGCTCGAGCAGATGGTGGCCTGCGGGATGACACCGGTGCAGGCGATGATCGCCACGACGCGGACCGCCGCGGAACTCATGGGTCTCGCCGATGATCGCGGCTCGATCGAGGTCGGCAAGCGAGCCGATGTGGTGATCACCCGGGGTGACGCTCTCGATGTCGAGGGCCTCGGTCAGCGGATCCGCACCGTCATCCAGAACGGGAACGTGGTTTCCGACAACGACTGAGAGTCAGGAAGTAGCTTCGACCGCTTCGATGGGCTCGACGTCGACGACCTTGCGGCCACCACGCGTCCCGAACTTCACTGCACCCTCGGTGAGGGCGAACAGCGTGTCGTCGCCGCCGATGCCGACGTTGCGTCCCGGGTGGAACTTCGTGCCGCGCTGACGAACGATGATCGTGCCGGCATGGATCTTGCTGCCCCCGAAGACCTTCACACCAAGGCGCTGTGCGTTGGAGTCGCGCCCGTTGCGGGTTGACCCGCCACCTTTGGTCTTTGACATCGTGGTTCAGCCCTTCTTGATCGACGTGATCTCGACGACGTGATACTTCTGGCGGTGACCGAACCGGCGTCGCTGGTTCGTGCGCTTCTTGTAGGTGAAGCCGTCGATCTTCGGGCCCTGAGCCCAGCCGACGACCTTGCCTGTGACGGTTGCGCCCACCAGTTGCGCTGGCGTGGCCAGCACGGTGTCGCCGTCGACGACCAAGACCGGGGTCAACGAAACCTCGCTGCCCTGCTCGGCATCGAGCAGTTCGACGTGAACCTGCTCGCCTTCTGAGACTTTGGCTTGCTTGCCACCGGATGCGATCACTGCGTACATAGCCATGCGATCCTATCGGACGAAGCCGCGACAACAACGGGGCGAATCAGACCGTTTCTCATTCGAGCAACGCATGGTCGATGATGACGCCGCGTCCATCGCAATTCGGGCACTGATCGGCGAAGTTGAC
>JANPOJ010000224.1:0-2143 GCA_031427935.1 Ilumatobacteraceae bacterium
CTGACGATGCCGGTTGCGAGCGTCGGCCACCTGATCGCCATGAAGCTGTTGTCGTCCGACCTGGAACGTCGACCCACAGACATCGTGGATCTTCACCAACTGGCACGGGCCGCTTCTGCGAAAGATTGGACGATGGCCTCACTGGCATGCGCAACGATCGAAGCCCGCGGCTTCGCGCGGGGTCGAGATCTGGCATCTGCCGTTGTCGAACTTCGCATTCGGTCGAGCTGAACGGAACCTACGTAGGCGACGCGACGATCTGCTTGGCCCAGCGGTAGTCGGCTTTGCCGGAGGGTGAGCGCACGACTTCATCGACGAACACGAAGGCCTTCGGCAACTTGTAGCGGGCGATGTGACGTTCTGCTTCGGCCAGCAGTGAGGCCTCGTCAGTCGCGTGGCCGGGGCGGATCCGAACGACGGCGACGACCTCGTTACCCCAGCGCTCGCTCGGCCGTCCGGCGACCACGCAGTCGTAGACGTCGGGATGGGCCCGCAGCGCAGCCTCGACCTCCTCGGCAAATATCTTCTCGCCACCACTGTTGATCGTCACACTGTCGCGGCCGTGCAACTCGACCACACCGTCAGCCCGCAAGCGGGCCCGGTCGCCAGGCATCGCGTAGCGAACGCCGTCGATCACGGGATAGGCGCGCTCGGTCTTGGCTGCGTCGCCGAGATAGCCGAGCGCCAAACGACCGCTCTTGGCCAGCCAACCCAACTCGTCGTCACCGGGTTGCAACTCTCGATCGAGGTCGGCCGACAGCACGTGGTTGCCGGGGCTGATCGCGAACGTGCCCGTGGTTGCCCGAGAGCCGGCCGAGACGTGGGCCAGCTGCCCGCCGGCCTCCGACGAACCGAGTCCGTCGACGATGATCAACGACGGCAGGTGGCTGAGGAACTCCTCCTTCAAACCGGAGCTCAGTGCCGCACCTCCCGACAAGACGACGGTCAAACATTGCAGGTCGTACGTCGAGGCATCGAGATCGTCGAGCAGCGGCCTGGCGAAGGCGTCGCCGACGATCAGGAGGAAGTTGAGCCGTTCGCGTTCGACGAGACCCCAGATGTCGGCCGGGTCGAGGCGGTCCGGGATGGATTGCACGAAGACGGTGCCGCCGAGGTTCCAGGTTCGGAACGTCATCCAGTGTCCGGCGCCGTGCATGAACGGGGGAGCGAGCAACGCCCTCAGGTTGCCGTCCGCGGCGGCAACGACATCGTCGAGACCTTCTGCCGCCGACCCACCGAAGCACTCGACGTTGGCATCGCCGTTGCGCCACATCACACCCTTCGGCATGCCGGTCGTGCCGCCGGTGTACAGGATGTAGAGGTCGTCGGGGCTCCACTCGACGGCGGGCATGTCGGGCGACGAGGACGCCAGCGCGTCCTCGTACCAGACGGCGCCCGGCAGGAGATCGTTGCCGGACTCATCCGGAACCTGCACGATCACGCGTAGGTTCGTGAGGTCGGGAAGCACCTCCGCCAGGGTCGGGGCGAACTGGCTGTGTACGACAACTGCCGCCGCGCCGGAATCGCTGAGGAGGTAGCGCAGCTCCTCGGCGACGTATCGGTAGTTGACGTTGAACGGGGCGACGCGAGCCTTGAACGCGCCGAGCATGGACTCCAGGTATTCGTTGCCGTTGTGCAGGTAGACGGCCAGGTGATCCTGACCGCTCTCGTGACCGGCCAGCTGCGATCGCTCGGTGTGCACGCCGAGCCCGGCATCGAATCCCCTACTGGTTCGGCTGGCATGCGGACGAGGGTGAGTCATTCATCAATCCACGCTCAGTAACCCTCGGGGTCCGTCCACTATGACATTCGCCGAACAGCTCCGAGCGGAAAAAGATCGGCTGGCTCTAACGCTGGCCGGTCTGTCCACCGCGCTCGATGTGGCTCCGAGGACGCTGGAGCACTGGCTATCGGGCGACCGATTACCGCTGATGGTCGCGCAAGAAGGAGCGCTTCGACGGCTCCGAACCACCAAAAACCGCCCGAAGTGAAGGCATGGAACGCCTAGCTCTGGTTACGGGGGATCGGGATTAAGGGTGGAATACCGGTAGTGTACGCAGTTCAACGATATAAAGACGGCTCACAGATACTGTAGTCAATGCGACGAATTAAAAGTCGATAATATATCAGAATTGATATAATG
>JANPOJ010000225.1:0-8825 GCA_031427935.1 Ilumatobacteraceae bacterium
CTCGTCCATCGTCTCGACCATGGCCTCGACACGGCTGTAGCGCTCGGCCTGGCCTTGCGGCAACAGGTTGAGGTGGCTGACCTTGGCGACGGTGAACAGGTTGGCCGCGCCGTTCGGGCAGGCGGCCACGCACGCCCCGCAGCCGATGCACTCTGCGGCATCCATCGACGCGTCGGCGACGACCTTGGGGATGGCGATCAGGTTGGCGTCGGGCGCGCCGCCGGTCTGGGCGGTGATGAACCCACCGCTCTCGATGATCCGGTCGAAGGCAGCGCGATCGACGACGAGGTCCTTGATGATCGGGAACGACGTGGCCCGCCACGGCTCGACGACGATCTCTTGACCGGAGGCGAACTTGCGCATGTGCAACTGGCACGTGGCCGTGCCACGTTGCGGGCCATGGGCCTGGCCGTCGATCATCAATGAGCACGTGCCGCAGATGCCCTCGCGGCAGTCGTGGTCGAAGGCGATCGCTTCGTGACCCTCGGTGATCAGTCGCTCGTTCAGCACGTCGAGCAGTTCGAGGAACGATGCCTCGTCGCTGATCGAGTCGACGGTGTAGCTCTCGAAACGGCCCTCGACATCGGGGCTCGCCTGCCGCCAGATCTTCAACGTGAGGTTGGTGAGGTGGTGACTCAAGATCCTGCTCCTAAACGACCGATTGTCCGAGCGAAGCGAGCCCGAGTGAGCGCAGCGAGCGAGGTATTGACATGGTTGGCCATTACTTGTAGCTCCGGGTGGCGAGGTGCACGGCTTCGAACTCCAGCTCTTCGACGTTGCGGATGGACTTCAACGGGTCCCCGGTCCATTCCCACGCGGCGACGTGGGCGAAGTGCTCGTCGTCGCGCTTGGCCTCGCCCTCTGCGTCTTGGTATTCGGAGCGGAAGTGACCACCGCAGCTCTCCTTGCGCTCCAGCGCATCTCGGCACATCAACATGCCGAGTTGGAAGAAGTCGTCGACGCGGCCGGCCTTCTCCAACGTCTGGTTCATCGAGTCGCCGTCGCCGGTGACGCGCAGGTCCTTCTGGAACTCGCCGTACAGCGCGGGCAGCTCCGACAACGCCTTCTCCAGGCCTTGCTCGGTGCGCTCCATGCCGCAGTAGTCCCAGATGATCTTGCCGAGCTCGCGGTGGAACCAATCGGGCGACCGCGTGCCCTTGATGTCGAGGTAGCCCTGGAAGCGTTGCGAAGCCGCGGCCTCGGCAGCCCTGAACTCCGGATGATCGACGCCCGGGCCAGGTTTGCCGAGCAGCGGGGCGAGGTAGTTGCCGATCGTGTACGGCAGCACGAAGTAGCCATCAGCCAAACCTTGCATCAGCGCTGACGCACCCAGGCGGTTGGCGCCGTGATCGCTGAAGTTGGCTTCACCGGCGCAGTACAGGCCGGGCACGGTGGTCATCAACTCGTAGTCGACCCACAGTCCGCCCATCGTGTAGTGACTGGCGGGGTAGATGCGCATGGGCACCTTGGTGGGGTTCTCGCCGGTGATGCGCTCGTACATCTCGAACAGGTTCGAGTAGCGCTCGTAGACCGTGTCGTACCCGATGCGATCGATCGCCGCAGCGAAGTCGAGATACACGCCGTTCTTCAACGGGCCGACACCGCGACCGGTGTCGACAGCACGCTTGGCAGCGCGCGACGAGATGTCGCGCGGTGCGAGGTTGCCGTAGCTGGGGTACAACCGCTCGAGGTAGTAGTCGCGATCCTCCTCGGGGATCTGCTCGACCGAACGCGTCTCGTCGGTGTTCTTCGGCACCCACACCCTGCCGTCGTTGCGCAGCGACTCGCTCATCAGCGTCAGCTTCGACTGCGTGTCGTCAGCCTGCGGGATGCACGTGGGGTGGATCTGCGTGTAGCACGGGTTGGCGAAGTAGGCGCCGCGCTGGTGGGCTCGCCACGCCGCAGTGACGTTGCAGTTCATGGCATTGGTCGACAAGAAGAACACGTTGCCGTAGCCGCCGGTGGCCAACACCACGGCGTCGCCGGCGTGCGATTGGATCTCACCGGTCATCAGGTCGCGCGTCACGATGCCGGCGCACCGGCCGTCGATCACGACCGTATCGACGAGCTCGACGCGGTTGAACAGACGCACCCCGCCGAGGCCGATCTGGCGGGCCAACTGCTGGTAGGCGCCGAGCAGCAGTTGCTGGCCGGTCTGCCCACGGGCGTAGAACGTGCGGCTGACCTGGGCGCCACCGAACGATCGGTTGTCGAGCAACCCGCCGTACTCGCGGGCGAAGGGAACACCTTGCGCCACCATCTGGTCGATGATGTCGACACTGACCTGGGCCAGCCGGTGCACGTTGCCCTCACGGGCGCGGAAGTCGCCGCCTTTGACCGTGTCGTAGAACAAGCGATGCACGGAGTCGCCGTCGCCGCGGTAGTTCTTGGCAGCGTTGATGCCACCCTGGGCAGCGATCGAGTGAGCACGCCGCGGCGAGTCGTGGAACGTGAACGCGTCGACCTGATAGCCGAGCTCAGCCAGCGTTGCGGCGGCCGAAGCGCCGGCCAGGCCCGTACCGACGACGAGCACCTTGAACTTGCGCTTGTTGTTGGGGTTGACCAACTTCATGTCGCTCTTGTACGTGTCCCACTTGTCCTCGATCGGACCTGCGGGGATCTTGGCGTCGAGTACGACCGACATGTCAGCTCTGCACAATTCCCGCCAGCACGGCGATAGGGAACGAGACGTTGCCGACCACGATGAAGGCGGCGAACCCGATCGCAAAGCTGCGTCGCCATTTGTTGAACCGCGGTCGGTTCCAGCCCATCGACTGAAACAGGCTCCAGGCACCGTGGTACAGGTGCACACCGAGGGCGATGTTGGCAACGACGTACAGCGCGGCGACCGGGATTCGCGACAGCGACGCATCGACGTTGCGGTACACATCGCCACGCACGTAGCCGGGGTTGACCCAGCCCCACGTGAAGTCGGCGAGGTGCCACAGCACGAACAGGAACACGATGATGCCGGTCCAGCGCATGGTGCGGCTGGCGAAGTTGGCGACCTCGTAGTCGCGCGCGCGCTCTGGTACTTCACAGAGCGCGCCTCGCGGTTGAGGATCGTCAGGCTGTACGCGGCGTGGATGTGCAGCACGACCGCCCCGAGCAGGCCGATGCGCAGGATCCACAGCACAACCGTGCGTGGCGCAATTGGGACGAGCAACTCGCGGAGGAACTCGCCGTAGTGGTTGATGTCCTCGGGCCCGAGGTACATCTTGAGGTTGCCGATCATGTGGGCCAAGACGTACCCCATCAAGGCGATGCCGCTGAGCGCCATGGCGTACTTCTTGCCGACTGCGGTGCCGTAGAGATCGAGGAGGAAGAACTTCCGTCGCTTCTTGCCGGCCGTTGCGGTGCCTGTGACGGGGCCGCGCGTAGAGACTGCCTGTGCCATCACCGCCGACGGTACTCCCACGACGTCGCACTGACGAACTTTCCGGAAACTGTCATCGTTTCGCCGGACGCACCCCAAAGTCCCTACACTCTCCACGTTTGCCAACCAAGCGTTCCCCACCTATTGGGCGCGCCCGAGATTCCCGGGAGTACGACCGGTGTCATCAGTGATTGCTACCGAAGGCGGCTACCAAGACTTCATCCTCCGAGGCGGAGAGTGGGCGGTGCTCGTCCTCTCTGGAGTGGCCGCGCTCGTCGCCATCGTCGTCGGCCTGCTGCTGGCGAAGAACGTGATGGCGCACGACGAAGGCACCCCGAAGATGAAGGAGATCGCCAAGGCGATCCAAGAAGGTGCCTCGGCCTACTTGCGCCGTCAGTTCAAGACGATCGGCATGATCCTGGTGCCGCTGGCGATCATCGTCTTCGTCACTTCGACGGCGATCAAGAAGCCTGACGGCAGCGAGGCGCGGAGCTTCGGGCTGGCCGGTACGTGGCGGACCCTGGCGTTCGTGCTCGGCTGTTTCGCATCGGGGGCCACCGGCCTCATTGGCATGACTTTGGCCACCCGCGGCAACGTGCGCACCGCCGCAGCCGCCAAGACCGGCTCCATGCCAAAGGCGCTCACGATCGCCTTTCGCACGGGCGGCGTTGCGGGCATGTTCACCGTTGGTCTCGGCCTGCTGGGTGCAACCGCGATCATCGCCCTGTTCCAGAACACCTCGTCGGTCATCCTCATCGGCTTCGGCTTCGGTGGTTCACTGCTGGCATTGTTCCTGCGCGTCGGCGGCGGCATCTTCACCAAGGCGGCCGACGTCGGCGCCGACCTGGTCGGCAAGGTCGAGGCTGGCATTCCCGAAGATGACCCGCGCAACCCGGCGACCATCGCCGACAACGTCGGCGACAACGTCGGCGACTGCGCCGGCATGGCCGCAGACCTGTTCGAGAGCTACGAGGTCACCCTCGTCGCATCGATCATCCTCGGCGTCGCCGCCTTCAAGTCGGTCTTCCCCGATGACCCCAGGAAATGGGTGCTCGGCCTGATGTTCCCGCTGGCGGCCCGCGCCATCGGCGTGGTCGCCTCGATCGTCGGCATCTTCTTCGTCAAGGCGAAGGAGGGCGAGACGAATGCGCTGAAGCCGATCAACAAGGGCTTCCTGGTCGCCGGCTCGCTGACCCTCATCGGCACGTTGATCGTCTCGTTGGTGTATGTCGGCAACGACAGGTCGAGCGTTGGCTGGAAGTGCTTCGGAGCCGTCGCCATCGGCCTCGTCCTGGCGCAGCTGATCAGTCGCCTCACCGAGTACTACACGGCCACGCATCACTCGCCCGTGCAGGAGATCGCCGCGGCAGCCGAAACCGGTCCGGCCACGGTCATCCTTGCCGGCACTGCCAGCGGCATGGAGAGCTCGGTGTACGCCGTGCTGGCCATCGCCATCGCCCTGGGTTCGGCCCTGGCGCTCGGCGGCGGCAACCTGCAGTTCTCGTTCTACCTCGTCGCTCTCTGCGGCATGGGCATGCTGGCAACGACCGGCATCATCGTCTCGGAAGACACGTTCGGCCCGGTCAGCGACAACGCTGCCGGCATCGCCGAGATGAGTGGCGAGTTCCACGGCGAGCCGCAGCGGATCATGGTCAGCCTCGACGCCGTTGGCAACACCACCAAGGCCGTGACCAAGGGCTTCGCGATCGGCTCGGCCGTCATCGCCGCCGTTGCCCTGTTCGCCAGCTTCATCGAGACCGCGGTCAACGAGTTGCTGCCGCAGGACCAAATCGACGCCGCGTTGCGCACGTCGCGTGGTGTGTTCGATCTGTTGCCGATCAACGTCGCCGACCCGAAGGTGTTCATCGGCTTGCTGATCGGCGGTTCCGTGCCGTTCATGTTCAGCGCCCTCGCCATCCGCGCCGTCGGTCGCACTGCCGGTGTCGTGGTGCAAGAGGTCCGCAAGCAGTTCGCCGACGGCAAGATCATGAAGGGTGAGAAGGAGCCGGAGTACGGCCCGGTCATCGACATCTGCACCGAAGCTTCGTTGCGCGAACTTGCAACGCCGGCCCTGCTCGCGGTGCTGACGCCGGTGATCGTCGGCTTCGGCATCAACTTCTTCGCCCTCGGCGCGTTCCTGGCGGCGGTCATCCTCGTCGGGCAGTTGATGGCCAACTACCTGTCCAACTCCGGTGGTGCGTGGGACAACTCGAAGAAGTACATCGAAGACGGTCACCACGGCGGCAAGGGCAGCGACCCGTACCGAGCAGCGGTCATCGCCGACACGGTCGGCGACCCGTTCAAAGACACCGCCGGGCCAGCGTTGAACCCGTTGATCAAGGTGATGAACCTGGTGTCACTGTTGATCCTGCCGGCCATCATCAGCCTGCGAGACAACGACGGCGCCCGCTTCTCCATCGCCGCGGCCGCGTTGGCCGTCCTGATCGGCGCGATCATCTTCTCCAGTCGCAAGGTGAGTTCGATCAGCGACTCGCCCAGCAGCTGATCGCTCGTTTCGCCTCGTGCTCGCTCTGTTCGATATCGAGAAGTGGCTCGACCAGGGTGGGTTGGCGCTCGCCGCGCTGATCATCTTCGCCGAGACCGGTCTGCTGATCGGCTTCTTCCTGCCCGGCGATTCGCTGCTGTTCATCGCCGGCTTCCTGTCGTCGAAGCCGAAGGGATTGCCGCACCTGCCCTCGATCGGCCTCGTCGTTCCGGTGCTCGTCGTGTCGGCCTTCGTCGGCAACCAGGTCGGCTATCTGATTGGACGCACGTTCGGCCCGTCGGTGTTCGATCGGCCGGATTCGCGACTGTTCAACCAGCGCAACGTGATCAGGACCCAGGCGTTTTTCGACCACCACGGCACCAAGGCGCTGGTGCTGGCCCGCTTCGTACCGATCGTGCGCACGTTCGTGCCGGTGCTTGCCGGCGTGGGCAAGATGCGCCAGCGCACCTTCATCATGGCCAACGCGATCGGCGCGGTGCTGTGGGCCGGCGGTGTGACGGTGCTCGGCTACTTCCTCGGTCAGGTCGACGTGATCAAGAACAACATCGAGTTGGCGGCGATCGCAGTGGTTGCCATCTCGTTGCTGCCGGTGGCGGTCGAGTTCATGCGCCACCGGCGCGCCGCCAAGCTGAGTTAGCTCGGAGCGCCGAGCTCGTCGTGCGCCGGCACGTCCATCCCCCAGCGGGCCATGCCTTGTTCGACCCGGTGGATCGCGGTCTCCAGAACCTGCACCCGAGCGAGGCGCTTGTTCTCGCCGGAGATCAGGTCCCACGGCGCGATGTGATGATCAGTGCGTTCGAACATCTCCTCGGCAGCGACCACGTACCGGTCGGCCTTGGTACGGTTGCGCCAGTCCTCCTCGGTGATCTTCCAACGCCGCAGCGGGTCGTTCTCGCGGTCCTCGAAACGCTTCAACTGCTCCTCGGCGCTGATCTGCAGCCAGAACTTGACGATGATCACGCCCTCCAGCGCGTTGGCCCGCTCGAACTGCACGATCTCCTCGTACGCCCGACCCCATTGGTCCTCGGTGGCGAAGCCTTCGATCCGCTCGACCAACACCCGCCCGTACCAGCTGCGGTCGAACACCGACATCCCGCCGAGCCCCGGTACGTAGGGGTAGAAGCGCCACAGGAATGGGTGCCGCTTCTCGTCGAACGTCGGCTTGGCGAACGACGACACGCGGTAGTGCCGGGGGTCGAGCGGCTCGACCAGGCGCTTGATCGCGCCACCCTTGCCCGCTGCATCACTGCCCTCGAACACGAACACCAGCCCGGGACCGAGGTCGCCCGAGCCCATCTGGCCGCCGACGTGCAGTCGCAGGTGCAACAGACGTCGCTGCGCGGCAAGCAGTCGCTCGTCGTAGTCCTTGCGGGCCAGGCGCTGTGTGAGATCCAGTGAGTCGAGGCGTCCCATTCGCCGCCGAGACTACGCAACCCCGCCCGGGCGGGCGCGATTCCGGTACTCGCGCTACACGGTACTCGCGCTACTCACATCGCGCCCGGTGGACCTGGTCGGGCGCGATTTCTGCCACCCGTGGCGTGTGTGATGTCGCGGGGCATACCTCACGGGTGTCGCGAGACATTACTCACACTCCTTTGGGTTGGTCGCGGGTGGTGGGGTTGATGGTGAGTTGGCGCTCGAGGCGGCCGTTGATGAACACGTGGGCGTTGGTGCCGGTGATCACGGTGGTCGCGGTCTTGCCGGCGTGGGCGATACCGATGCCGATGCGGGTGCGGGTGGCGATGCTGATCCTGCCGTCGGTGGTGACCTGGGTGGTGCTGGTGGTGGTTGGGGTGCCGAGGGCGTGACTGGCTGGTCCTGAGCGTGGTGTCTGCTGCCAGACCTCGGCGGGGAACCGGCGTCCGATGGCGCGGTGTGGCCGCTGGTGGTTGTAGATCTCACGGAACCGGTCGAGTTGGGCTTGCAGCTCGGTCAACGTCGCGGCCGGGTCCCGGGTGTCGAGGTGCAGTTTGAGGGTTAGGTGGAAACGTTCAACTTTGCCGCAGGTCTGAGGGTGATAGGGGCGCGAGTGACGGTTCTGGATCCCCAACGCTGCCAATGCTGGCAGCAGCCCACCCGCCCCGTTTTGACCGCGGAACGGGGTCCCGTTGTCGGATAGCACCCGTTCGGGCCATCCCCACCGTTGCGCCCCCGAACTGAGCGCCCCCCAGGAGTTGGCGGTGGTGCATGTCGACACCGCCATCGAAGCGATCAACACCCGGGTGCAGTCATCGATGACATTGATGATCTCGACCATCGTCCCGTCAGCGAGCCACCATTTGGTGGCGTCGATCTGCCAGCACTCGTTGGCCCGCTCGGCGGCGAAACGCCGATAGGCATGCTTGGGTGCTTTGCGCGGTTGGGGATTGATGAACCCGCGCTGTTTGAGCACCCGCCAGATCGTTGCCTCTGACGGCGCCCACCCCTCGAGGCGGCACAGATGGAACCGGATCGTTGCCGGCCCGTTGTCCAACCCGTCATCGGCGAGCTCCTTGCGCAACAACACGATCCGATCCCCGACCGCGACCGGGATCTTGTTGGCAACACGCTTCGGGGCCCGAGACAACGGCTCCAACACCGCGTCACCAGCGGCCGCGTGGCGGCGACGCAAGTCATAGAACAACCAGGTGCTGACACCATGCTGGCGACAGAACTCAGTCACGTTCAACGTCGACACATCAGCATCGACAATCGCACGACGCACACTCATCGGAACACCCCTTGATCCCATGAGCCACAAGGCTCATCCAAACCGTGAGGTATGTCCCGCGACATCCGTGAGGGATGTGCTGAAAGAACACAGAGTAGTGCCAGTACCGGTATCGCGCCCGACCATGTTGCGACGGGGTTTACGGCACCTCGGTGGCGGGGGCGGAGAACTGAGCGTTGTAGAGGTCGAAGTAGGCGCCGTGCCGGCGCAGCAGCTCCTCGTGGGTGCCCTGC
>JANPOJ010000226.1:0-3159 GCA_031427935.1 Ilumatobacteraceae bacterium
GGCCGCGCGGCGATGCGCTCGGCCGCGACGCCGTCCGCCGCCTCGTCGAACGACACGCAGCAACAGCCGCCGTGGCGTGCTCTTCCATCGCGACCAAGACCACCAGCCCCCACGTCCTACGCCACACCTGCGCCATGCGGCTTCTTGAGGCCGGGACCGACCTCGCAACGATCTCGCTCTGGCTGGGCCACGAGAGTCCCGCCACAACCCAGATCTACCTTCATGCCCACCTGGCACTCAAAGAACGTGCCATCAACCGCACCGCACCGCCGCACACCACCCCGGGCCGCTACCGGCCCTCCGACACGCTCCTCGCCTTCCTCGAACGGCTCTGATTATGCGGAAAACCTGAGCGTGAAATCCGCCACCAGCAAGGCCTGGAGCCACGGGCGCCGCATTATCACCGGCGCCGCATCATGTTTGAGGTAGCCGGCTGTCTCGACGAGGTCGAGCGGTTTCAATTGGTAGCGGATCGCGATGCGTTGATCGAGCGCGGCGAAGATGCCCATCCGTAACTGTCGAGCGAGGGCGGGTTGTCCGATTAGTAGGCCGGCGAACGGTGAGCTGGAGTCCATGTCGGCGTTCGTGAGGAGTCGGAGTTCTTCCAACTGTTCGGGTGTCAGCAGGTGGGCTTCGTCAACGATGATGACGGGTCGCCGGTGGCGTTCGGTTTCTTCGTTCGCGAGCAAGGTCGCGGCTTGGGCCATGACTTCGGCCTTATGGAACCGTGGTGTGGCGCCGAGCGCGGAGACGATCGTGACGTAGAGACCGCGTGTCCCGAACGCTGGGTTGGGGATGTAGATGATGTGGTGGCGTGTCGGGTCGAGCCCGGCGACCGCGGCACGAACCGCGACCGTTTTGCCTGCGCCGACTTCACCGGTGATGACGCCGAGCGCTGATTCTTGAACCAGGTGGTGGATGCGTGCGACTGCTTCGGCGTGCGCGTCCCTGACGAAGAGTTGAGCGGCCGGGATGTTCTTGCCGAACGGTGTGCGCGTGAACCGGAAATGCGTGACCCACGGGCTGCTCATCACGCCACGCCCCGGTCGGTGTTGTCCGTGATGGTCGTGTAGTCGTCGCTGTTGAACAGCGGGACGTCGCGATAGTGGATTGTGCCGATCGTGTCGTCCTCGTGCGCGGCCTGCACCATTCCTAGGTAATCGATCCCGGTCGCCTCCGGCGCCGGCCGTTCGGCCTGGGGAACGCGTTTGGAGACGTGTCGGCCGATCGTGAATGGTGTCGCGACACCCGCGGGTCTGTCGCTGTGGAACACGTCCATTCGGGTGAGGTCTTCGGGGTCGTAACGGATCTCGATTCGTTGCCCGACGAGCGCCGGGTCAACGGCGTAGGTGTTGCCCTCGACACTGATCGTCGCGGTGCGGGTCACCTTGCGCACCGCTGACCATCGGAACGCGTCGGTCAACCGTGCCGGGTCGGGGTGAACCGGGATGCCGTCGGCGTGCCATCTGTCGATAGGTGCCTGTCCGGTCTCGGCATGGATTCGCCGGTTCGCGATCTGCTCGGCCCAGGCTTCGAACCGGTCGTTCAATGCATCGAGAGAGTCGATGCCGGTGTGTTCGATCTCGGTGAGGAACCGGTCTCGGATGTAACGGTTCAATCGTTCCTGTTTCCCGCGTCCTTGCGGGGAATACGGTTTCGAGTGCACCAGCCGGACGCCCAGCACAGCGCATGTCCGCGAGAGCATCGCGTTCGAGAACGGCGCTCCGTTATCGCAATAGATAACTTCGGGGTGCCCGCGTCGTATGATCGCATGGGGGAACACGTCTTGGCCGGCGCGGGTGTTCTCGAACGGCATGAACCGGCCGTGGACCAACAGTCGCGAGTGGTCGTCGACGATGAGGAAGAGACGGGCCCGAACCGAGGCCGCGGTCTTGGGGAACGGAACGAACGGCCCGACAAGCACATCAGTGATCCACCGTTCGTTCGATCGTTCCGCCTCATACCGGCCGAACACTTTCGGTTCGGCAGCGAGCGCGGCGCGGTGCAACCCGCGACGCCGCAGTTGAGCACGCACGGTGCGTTCGGCCATCCGGACACCATGACGATGCCAGATGATGTCGGCGATCTGCGCCGCAGAACGCGCCGGGACCTCGATCCGCAACGCGGCAGCGACATCAGCCAACTCCGGATGCGATCGGACGATCCCGGTGTCGCCACGCTGCTGAGGCCGTAACCCGTCGAGCCCGCTCGTGCGCCACGCCCGCAACCAACGGTCGATCGTCGCCCGCGAATAGCGGCGATCGGTCCCGTCCGGATGCACGTGCACACGCCCGGCAATCAGACGCACGCTCTCGCCTCGTTCCGCGCCGCTCAACCGTGCCGGTAGTGCTTCAGCGATCACCGCGTATCGGTGCAGGGCGATCTGTTCACACGTCTCGTTGTTCATCATCAGTTCCTTTGTCCACGATCCCCAGGAATGGGGATGGAGGCATGAAACGACGATTGCCGAACACCCGCCACGGCGGATCCGTGTTGGTCGTCACCAGCAGCCCGCCGCACACCACCGACACGAACGACCACAACGATCCCGTCCGAGCGTCGTGACGTGCCGACGCCGCCTGATGCGCCCACCCCATCGCAGCGATCGCCGCGGCCGGCACCGCGCTCGGCCAACTCTTCGGGATCGTCCCGCCGACCTCGACCGCCAACGCAGCGAACCCCGACCACCACAACGGCGCCCGAACCGTGAAGCGGCGCACCCACCCGCGCACCGTCGTGAACGGCACATCCAACACGCCAGCCACCGCGCCGATCGACACGATCCCCGCCGTCACACCAGCCAGCGCCCGACCGACCGTTTCGACCACATCGAGCCGGCCAACCAACAAGAAACTCGGGATCAACGCGTGCGACACCCGACACGGCGAACAGCGCGCCCGAACGATCCACAACCGATGAAAGCGGCCCCCGGCACGAACCGATCGCTCATACCCCGACCACAACGTCATCAGCTTCGAGCACCCCGGACACGACGGACGCGGAACCGCGACATCATGACCAGCGGCCACATACTCCTCGACAGACAACGAACACGGCCATACCATGACCACGGGTGACAACGACACCCTTCCCTAAAATAACTCAATATCCCCACTGTCCATATGCGTCTGCGTCACTGCCTTCCATGACGCACTTCCC
>JANPOJ010000227.1:0-1525 GCA_031427935.1 Ilumatobacteraceae bacterium
CGGAAAGTTCCGTGCGCCTATCGACCGAGCTGTGAAGCCGATCGGCAACGTGCTGCGCAAGACGGGACTCACACCCGACCATCTCACGATCGTCGGGATCGTTGTTGCCGTCGGCGCCGCAGTCGCCATCGGGTTCGGCGAATTGCGCCTGGGTCTGGTGCTGGTCATCTGTGCGGCGCTGCCTGATCTCTTCGATGGCGCGCTGGCCAAGGCGTCGAACTCGTCGAGCCAACGCGGCGCGTACTTCGATTCCGTGGTCGATCGGGTCACCGATGCGATGTTGTTCGGCGGCGTGGCCTGGTATCTGGCGTCGCACGATTCGCCGCACATGTCGATCCTGCCGTTCGCCGTCATGGCGTTGAGCTCGGTGATCTCCTATCAGCGAGCCAAGGCCGAATCGTTGGGGCTCAATGCCAAGGGTGGCCTGATGGAACGCGCCGAGCGGATCATCGCCCTGTGCATCGGTTTGCTGTTCCCGATCTTGCTGATCCCCATGCTGTGGGTGATGCTCGTGCTGACCGCGATCACCGCCGGACAACGGTTCGCGAAGGTGTGGAAGCAGGCCGCCGTCGCCCCGATCACTGCGGCCCGGATCGAGATGCGCCGCAGCCGGCGCCAGACGCGACGCGTGGTGCGCACGGAGCGCCGACACACACGGATCTCCCGTCCTGGCCGTCGACCCTGATCCTCGATCGTGAGCTGAGCCGTGGCCGACAACGAGTTCGCTGACGCCCGGAAACGCCTGACCGATGCGGCGACCGTCAACACCTATCGATTGGGTTCTCTCGCAGCCCGGATGATGCCAGGCCCGATGGCTGCCGGCGCCGCCGCGTCGATTGGGCTCGGCGCCAGCTTCGCCAGTCCGGCACGGCGACGGATGGTCGAGCGCCACCTGCAGCGGGTCAATCCGCGGTTGCGCGGTACATCGCTGCGCGTCGCCGTGCAGCAGGCATTCGACTACTACGCCCGCTACTACGTCGAGAGCTTCCGCTTGCCGACGATGTCGAAGGCGGCGGTCGCCCGACCGTTCACGATCGAGGGCTGGCAGCAGGTGCTCGACGGCATACAGCAGGGCAATGGCGTGATCCTCGCCCTGCCGCACCTCGGGGGCTGGGAGTGGGCCGGACGATGGATGACCGACCAGGGTCACAAGATGACCGTGGTCGTCGAGGCCCTCGACCCGCCGGAGCTGTTCGAATGGTTCGCCGACCTCCGCAAGGAGCTCGGCATGACCGTCGTGCCCACCGGGCCGAAGGCTGGCCCAGCGGTATTGAAGGCCCTTCGCGCCGGCGAAACGGTGTGCCTGTTGTGCGATCGCGATCTTGATCGATCAGGTGTCGACGTCGAGTTCTTCGGCGAACGCACGACGCTGCCGGCTGGCCCCGCGACGTTGTCGATCCGCACGGGGGCGCCGCTGTTGCCGGTCGGCTGCTACTTCACCGCGAGGTACAACGGTCATCACGCGCTGGTGCGGCCTCCCGTGCCGATCGTTCGTCGGGCGGGCCTCCGCGAGGATGTCAGCAGA
>JANPOJ010000228.1:0-4809 GCA_031427935.1 Ilumatobacteraceae bacterium
GTCGTTGCCGCCGCGATTGCGTTGGTCGCTCTGCTCCGCTCGGGTCCGGTCGTGGTCATTGATGGCCGGTGGCTCGAGTTGGCCCTCTTCACGTTCCTCGTCGGTGTCTGCGAGATCAAACCGGTCACCGTCGCGCGAGCCGGAGGAATTCAGGAAGTCGTTGCGTCGGCGACCTTTTCGTTTGCCATCTTCTTAAGCTTTGGGCCCTTGCCCGCGATCGCGGCACAGGTGATCGCCTCACTCATCGGGGACGTCGCCGGCACGAAGCACGCGATCAAGGTCGCCTTCAACGTTGCGCAGTACGTGCTCGCTTGGTCACTGCCCGGCCTTCTGTTCCAGGCGATCATGGGTAGCCGGACGTTACGTTCTGGGACGGAGTTCACCTGGCGATGGGCTGCAGCGCTCGTTGTTTCGGGCGCCACATACTTCCTGTGCAACAGTTCGCTCGTCGGGGTGATCATCGCTTTGTCCACCCGCTCCTCGGCGTGGCTCGGCCTCACTGGCATGATCAGGCGCGAGGCGAGTTCGGACGTCGTACTGCTCGCGCTTTCCCCGATTGTGATTGTCGCTGCGGAACGAAGCCTCGTACTGCTCCCTGTGTTGCTACTGCCTGTGTTGGCGGTGTATCGGAGTGCGCTGTTGTCCGCCGAGAAAGAGCACCAGGCCATGCATGACGCGCTCACCGACCTCCCGAACCGGCTGCAGTTCTCGGAGGTCATCGAGCGGCGCTTTGAGAATGCGAGGAGCAAATCGACCCGTGGAGCGGTGCTACTGATCGACCTCGATCGCTTCAAGGAGGTCAACGACACCCTCGGTCACCAAACGGGTGATGCGCTGTTGTGTCAGATCGGTCCCCGCATTCAATCCATCCTCCCTGAGGGCGGCGTGGTCGCACGTCTCGGTGGGGATGAGTTCGCAGTCATGGTTCCAGACATCGAAGCAGACGACGCACTCCGAATTGGAGAGGCGATCGTCAATGTTTTGGAACCGCCGTTTCGACTCGATGAGTTCAACCTCGAGGTCCAGGCGAGCATCGGCATCGCGATCTTCCCAGACCACGGCACCTCGGCCGACGGGCTCATCAAGCACGCCGACATTGCGATGTACTTCGCCAAAGGACGCAACTCGGGGATCGAGATCTACAGCGCCGAGCACGATCAAAATAGCCGTCGCCGATTGAGTCTGCTCAGCGAACTTCGCACCGCGCTTGGGAACGGAGAAGTGGTGCTGCACTACCAGCCAAAGCTCGACCTCTCGACAGGCACCGTGATCGGTGTCGAGGCGCTTGTCCGATGGCGCCATCCGCTGTTCGGTCTGATCCCGCCTGCTGAATTCGTTCCCTTCGCCGAGCACACCGGGCTGATTCGTCCTCTGACGAGCTTCGTCCTGCGTACCGCTGTCATCCAAGCGCGCGCCTGGCTCGATGCAGGCATCGAGACCGCCGTCGGAGTGAACCTCTCTGCTCGAAGCCTGCACGACGGAGCGATCAGTAACGAGGTCGCGCACTTGCTCGAAGAGTTCTCCCTCCCTGCGAATCGGTTGCAATTGGAGATCACCGAAAGTTCGATCATGGCTGATCCCGCACGCGCCAAGCGAGTACTGGAGGATCTCGATGCCATGGGATTGCACCTCTCCATCGATGACTTCGGCACCGGCTATTCCTCCCTTTCCTACCTCCAGGATCTCCCGGTGAGGGAAGTGAAGATCGACATGTCGTTCGTGACCAACGTGCTCGAGAATCCACGCGATCGCGTCATCGTGCGGTCAACGATCGATCTCGCCCGCCATCTCGGCTTGCGATCGACAGCGGAGGGGATAGAGAGCGCCGCTGCGCAGGAGTGGCTGAGGCTTGCTGGGTGTGATCAGGGTCAAGGCTTTCACATCGCCCCACCGATGACTGCCGAAGATGCCACGAGATGGCTCTGCGACGGCGTACGTCCGGTGTCGTTGTCAACTGGCGAACGTCTCGCCAACCCCAGCGTTCCATCCATCCGACTCACCGGGGATGAACACGAGGCGTACGCGACGAGGAGCACCGAAACCGGCTAACCGGTCGGTAGGGCACGGCGACGCGACTCACGGAGTAAAGCGGACCGTCATAATGTCGGTGTTGCCGAACTGGCTGCCGCAATCGACGGGAGGCGCCGGCTTCACCGACGGATCAGCCAGTGCCGGGTTCACCCCGGTGCTCCGCTGGGCGAACACGTCGGCGCCGTCTTCACGCACGACCAGCCCATTGTCGCTCAGGAACTTCTGGTAGGCGTCGACGGCGGGGCAAGCGACACCGTTGCGGCTGTCGATGAAGATGAACCAGGCTCCGCTCGCATCGCTGACCAACGTGTTGTAGTCACCCCAGAACTGGAGCTGCAGGTTGTTCTGCGCGCTGACAGCAGGATCGGACGACACGTGGGTCAGCTTGACCGGCGCGGTCCATGCGCCGTTCGGTGACTTGTGCGCCCCATACGCGTCGATGGCGGCGTTTCCCTTGCCGACGATCGCCGGGTTGATGGACTTGAGAGCTTGGTAGGCGAGGTCGACGCGACCGTTCGGCGCCACATCGAGGCCTTGGAAGAACGCGTACCCCTCGTTGCCGCTGACTTGCACCGGAGCGCCCCAGTGGCCCCCGCCGTCGGTGGAGGTCGCCACGACGATGCGTCCGCCAGCCGCGGTGCGGTTCGCCCAAGCGACGTACACCGTGGTGCTGCCGATTCGCGGATCGGCGGCGATCGTGGCGAAGCTAGCGGTGCGGAAGTTGGAGCCGGGGATTGCTTCGGGGAGGTCGGTCACCGGCCCGATGGTGGTGGGGCGGGTCCAACTCTTGCCACCGTCATGCGAGACGACCAGAACCTGCGAGGGGCCCTGCTCGAACGCGATGTAGGTGGTGCCATCGGGACCGACATCGATGGACGAGCCCTGACGGCCGTTCCCCGTGCGGTTGTTGCCGGCGGGTGAGAGTTGGTTGGGGGCACCGAACGTGGCGCCGCCATCCGCCGAAACCGACATCATCATCGGCTCGTTGCCGTTCCCCGTCACGGTGTTCGAGCGGAACTCCGTCCAGCTCAAGTAGACGCGGCCGAAGAACTTGCTCGTCGGCGATGTGTCGACGTTGATCCAGTTCTTGTCGTTGAAGTCCACCGCGCTGGCTTTGGTGGTTCCGATGACCGGTGCGGTCCAGGTCACCCCGTTGTCATCCGAATAACTCACGACGATGAACTCGAAGCCTTTGCTGCCGGGGATGCTTCCGAGGCCCGCGTAGTAGGCGCGGGCACCGTTGGCGAACGTGAACCCTCCGCCCGCTTTCGGCTTCGGCCCGTAGGCGATCACCGGATCGCCATCGGACAAGACACCCTTGCCGGCCCATGTCGCCTGGTCGTCGAGCAACCCCCGATTCGTCCACGACGCACCGCCGTTGCTGGAGGTGTAGATCCCAGAGGTTCCAACTCCGGGGAAGAACGAGCAGTCCGATGCGAGCGTTGCGCCGCGCACCGGGCCTGGGCCACAGGGTGGCTGGCGCTGCTCGTCGTTGGCCCCGGCGATCAGCAACTGAGAATTGGTCGGGTTCACCGCAATCGTCGGCTCGTTCTGCTTGTTGGTGGGGAAGACAGCGGTGGTGTTCGACGTCGGATCACCCGACACCTGCGGGTTGTTGGCTTGCACCTCCGGAGATGTCGAGGCCGCAACACGGGTCGCGATGAATCCGCACGGCAGGCTCACTGCCATCAGAACCAGGACTTGCTTGGACAGGCGCATCTCGTCTCCTCCTGACCGCTGTGTTCGGCAACGTCGACACAGACGAATGGTTGATTCGGCTGACCGTACACCTGGAACATCGGTTCCGGGGAACGCGCGGCGTGATCAGGTCAGATCGAGCGATTCACGACGACACGGCGGTCGCGGTGAGCAGGTAGTCGACGACATCGGAGGCCGCGTACGTTCCACTGTCGGCGGCGAGCACGCGGACGGCCCGCTCGAGATCGTCGCCTGCGGTGACGATCGGCAATTCGGGGTTCGCGCCTCGCACCTGGGCCAATCCGATCGTGGCGAGCAGACCGTTGCAAAGGCACTTTCGTCCTTCGGTGTCTTCGACCGTGCCGCCCTTGTCGACGAAATCATCCTCCGGCTCCGCCGGGCAGCGATAGCCGATCTTGTCGTCATCACGAAGGTAGGCGGTGCGCGAGAAGCCGAGGTCGCAGACCCGCTGGCGCGACAGATAGGTATCGAGATCGGACAGTGTGTTGTCGAGGGTCGCGACCTTGAACGGGTAGCCGCTCGGCGAGGCGCGTGGATCGGTGCGCACCTTCAGTGTGCCGGTGAGCGCGCGATCAATGGTCTCGTGCTTGATCGTCGGGTCGATGCCAGATTCCTCGCAGAGGGCGAAGGCCGAACCGACCTGGATCCCAGCAGCACCGGCTTCGAGGGCCTCGCTCAGTCGATCGGGCGAGCCGTATCCGCCGGCAAGCCAGAACGGAATGCCGAGTTCGGCGAGCGCGTGCAGGTCGACGTTGTCACGAGGCCCGTAGACGGGTTGTCCGTCGTCGTCGAGCACGCTCGCCGCACGCGGTGGCGCATTGTGACCACCGGCGATCGGCCCTTCGACCACGAAGCCGTCCGGTCGGCCATGAGCGCTCTTGGCGAGAAAGCTCGCCAACGTGTTCGACGCGATGATGTCGAGGAACCGAGGCCGAACCAGGGGAGTGGGTGGCGCATCACCGAGGAACTCTGCGGGGTCGAATCGGGTCACCCTTTCGTCCTGCGGCGTCGTGCCGACAACCGAGATGCGATAGGTCGCAGGTTGTCCGGCGGCCAGCA
>JANPOJ010000229.1:0-4174 GCA_031427935.1 Ilumatobacteraceae bacterium
TTAACATTCTAGGTAAAGGTACGATTTTAGGTGTTCGGTTAATCAAGCCACTTCCAGCAGTTGATAATTACTATCATTCGATTTCATTTGGACTTGATTATAAAGATTTTGGTCAGACGGTTATATTCGGCAGCAGCTTCAATACCCCTATTACCTATATGCCCATGTCTGCGGTGTATTCCGGTACTTGGCAAGATGCTTTAAGTAGTACGCAATTGACTACAGGTATTACCTTTGGAATGCGAGGCCTAGTTTCTGATGAGGCTGAATTCACGTCGTGCCCATAGAGATCCCCATCAACGATTCGTGGAGCCGCGACAACGGTCCGGTCTTCGTTCGCAATGCCGCTGGAGAGATCGCTGTGGTGGGCTTCGGTTTCAACGCCTGGGGCGAACGATGGCATCCGCATGACGACGACGCACGGCTACCGCATCGCATCGCCCAGTGGCTCGAACTGCCCTTCTTCGACGCACCCTTCGTGCTCGAGGGTGGCTCGTTCTTCGTCGATGGTGAAGGAACGGTCATCACCACCGAGCAGTGCCTGCTCAACCCGAATCGCAACCCGCATCTCTCTCGCACCGAGATCGAGCAGAGCCTGAAGAGCTACCTCGGCGCCACCACGGCGATCTGGTTGCCGTTCGGGCACAGCCTCGACACCGGTCCCGCAGGAACCGACGGCCACATCGACGGCGTGTTGCAGTTCGCATCGCCGGGTCGCGTGCTGCTCGAAATGCTCTCGGATCCCGCGTCGCCCGAGTTCGCTCGTGGGCGCGCCAACCTCGATCGTCTCAACGCCTCGCGTGACGCCGCTGGTCGCGCCATCGAGGTTGTCATCCTCGACCCCGGCCCGAGCGCCGGCGTCTCGTACGCCAATCACTACCTCGCCAACCGCGCTGTCATCGTTCCACTCGCGGGCGACGAGACCGACGGGCCTGCGTGCGACACCCTGCAATCACTGCACCCCGACCGCACGATCGTCGGCGTGCCGGGCAAGACGCTGGCAGTCGGAGGCGGCGGCCCTCACTGCATCACGCAACAGATACCTCACGGTGTCGCGATCCCGACAACACCTCCATAGCGAGCACGGTCAGATGTGTCGAATGACCCTCCTAGTAGCCGCCGCCTCCATATGGGCTCGGCGGTTTCGGGTTCGCCGGAGCGCTCTTGGGTGAGCCGTCGGACATGATGACGTGCCAGGTGAAGTGCTGGGTCCCGAAGTCGTCGGCAACACCATCCCCAGTGACTTTGCCCGGCCCGTCCGGCGAAAAGGTGTACAGCGGTCGGCCTGCAGCAGTGACCTGCTTGGTGCCGTCAGGACGATCGACCACGGCAATCGTCGGAGTGCCGGCGCCGGCCGTCGGCCCCGTCGCACCTGGGGCGAGCGGCACCCAGAACGATGTGCACTTGTCGACGCACAGTACGGTGCCGTTGGCCTCCTCGTCGGGGCTGTACAGCGCCTTGCCGGCCGAGTCGATGAGGATGTTGCCGACCCCGGAGACGGCCGCGACGGACACCGTGTCAGCACCGGCACTCGGGGCGACGTCGTTGGCGGCACGGCTGCCGCCGTAGTCACTGGCCCCGCAGGCAGCGAGCACGATGGCGCCCGACGCGATGACCGTGGACATCAGGAATCGTCTCATGTTGAACCCCCGTGGGGCGATTGGTGTGCCCGAGATTAGACGGCGTTGAGCGCCGCCCACACGCGCTCGGGCGTGCACGGCATGTCGATGTGGACTACGCCGAGATGCGAGAGAGCGTCGACGACGGCGTTGTGAATTGCCGGCGTCGAACCGATCGTTCCCGATTCGCCGATCCCCTTGGCGCCGAGCGGGTTCCGCGGACTGTCGGTCTGGGTGTTCGACGTCTCGTAGCTCGGGAGCTCGGCGGCCGACGGAACGGTGTAGTCCATCAGCGTGGCGGTGACCGGGTTGCCATCCTCGTCGTACCGCACCCACTCGTACAGGGCCTGCGCGGCACCCTGGGCGATCCCACCGTGCTGCTGGCCAGAGACCAGCAGCGGGTTCAGGATCCGCCCGCAGTCGTCGACGGCGATGTGACGGCGCATCACGACCTTGCCGGTCTCAGTGTCGACCTCGACCACCGAGACGTGAGCCCCGAACGGGAACGTCGAGTTGGTGCCGTCGAAGTCGAGCTCGTGACGCAGCACCTCGGGGTCGAGCCCTTCGGGAAGCTTCGACGCATCGCGTGAGGCGACCGCAAGCTCGGCCCAGGAGATCGACTTCGATGGGGTACCGGCGACGTGCAGTGAACCGGCCTCGGCAACGATGTCTTCCGCCGCTGCCTCGAGCAGGTGTGCGGCGATGCGTTGGCCGCGGTTCAACACCTCCGTGGAGGCGAGGAAGATCGCCGACCCAGCTGTCTGCAGTGACCGCGATCCCAACGTGCCCGAGCCCCGCGGCACGCGATCGGTGTCGGAGTTGACGAGCGTGATCTGATCCATCGGGATGCCGAGGACCTCGGAGGCCAGCATCGCAAACGCAGTGTGGTGACCCTGTCCGTGCACGCTCGTGCCGGCAAAGACACTGGCGGTGCCGTCGTCGTGGATCTCGGTGGCGCCGAACTCGATGTGCAGCCCGACCGGGGCCGTGACCTCAACATACGTCGATACGCCGATGCCGAGCGCGATCGGGTCATTGGCGGCCCGACGGCGGGCCTGTTCCTCACGCAGCTCCTTGTACCCCGACGCGGCCAGAACGGCGTCGAGCGCCTTCTCGTACTCGCCGGAGTCGTACGCAGCCCCCGTGTTGGTGGTCATCGGGAAGGCGTCGGGCTGGATGAAGTTGCGCCGTCGCAGCTCGGCCGGATCCATCCCGATCTTCTGGGCGGCCACGTCGATGACTCGCTCGATCAACTGTGTGGCTTCCGGGCGGCCGGCGCCGCGGTACGCGCCGACCGTCGTGGTGTTGGTCACGACCGACCGCGTGGCGAACTTGACCTTGTCGATGTCGTACACGCCGACGCACATCATCTGCGTCAGCATCGGCAAGATGGCGCCGATGGCCGTGTACGAACCGGCGTTGGCGGTGACGTCGCCCTCGAGGCCGGTGAACTTTCCATCCTTGGTCACGCCGAGCCTGGCGGTCATCACGTAGTCGCGACCATGGACGAGCGACACCATGTCTTCCGAGCGCGTCTCGGCCCACTTGACCGGTGCGCCGAGGGCGCGGCATGCGGCTGCGGCAACCAAGTATTCGGGGTAGACAGCGGCTTTCGGGCCGAACCCGCCGCCGACCCAGGGGCAGACCACGCGCAGGTCACCCGGCTCCATCCCGAGCATGCCCGCGATTGCGCCGTGGGCAGCATGCGGTGCCTGGTGCGAGATCCAGCACGTCAACGTGCCCGGTCGGTCACCGGGCTCGGCGAGGATGCCGTTGTTCTCCATCGGGGCACCGGCCAGCCGCTGGCTGATCATGGTGACCTCGGCGATCTCGTCGGCACCCTCGAAGGGGTCGACATCCGCACCGTGATCGGTGCCGAAGCAGACGTTCGACCCGTGCTCGGGGAACAGGATCGGCGCATCAGGCGCGAGGCCCTGGGCGGCAGTGACGATCGGGTCGAGCCGCTCGTAGTCGACGACCACCGAGTCGGCGGCGTCGACAGCCGCGGCCTTCGATGTGGCGACGATGGCGACCAGGATGTCGCCGACGAATCGCACGACGTCATTGGCAAAGACCGGGCGGTTCACCGTGGGGGGCATCATCGGGAACCCTTGGAACGACGGGATGCCGAGGTCGTTGCCGCGAGCGTGGTACACAGCCTTCACGCCGGGCATCGACTCGGCGTCGGACACATCGACACCGACTACATTGGCGTAGGCCTGGTTGGAGCGGACGAACGCAACGTGGAGCGTGCCCGTGGGCGCCATGTCATCGAGGTACTTCCCCGCACCCGTCAGGAGTGTGGGGTCCTCCAACCGCTGAACCGCGTTTCCGAGAATCGATCCTGCAGCTGCCATGGTGAGCCTTTCGACGATGTGAGGTGATACCGCTGACGCAACGGTGCGTGCGCTTGACGCACGTTACGCCCAACCAGTGCTCAGCATTTCACCGAACGTCATATCGTGGTCGCCGAAGCGACCAGCTCGTGCCGCCCGTCAGCTGACGACGCGTCGTTCGAAGCCCGTCACACCGACCCAGGTGAACAGCGACCCGAA
>JANPOJ010000230.1:0-20066 GCA_031427935.1 Ilumatobacteraceae bacterium
GTCGGCGAAGCGGTGAACGAACGCCTCCGGCACGTCCTTGGCAAACAGGTGTGCCATCCGTTCCGACCCCGGCGTTCCGTAGATGTTGAAGCCTGGGTTGGACGCGTCGGCAATACCGAACGGGGCCAGGAGCGCGACGCCGGTGACCACCTCGGGGCGAAGCGCCGCGAGCTCGGCAGCGAACAAGCCGCCGATCGACGCACCGACGATCGGACAGGGCCCCGCACCCGTGGCATCGATCGAATCCCAGAACGTCGTCAGCCAGTCGAGGTACTCGTCGCGTGGTTGGAAGCCGGGCGCGCCGTCGAAGCCGGGAACCGACGGGACGATGATCTCCCAACCGGCCGACTCGACAGCGCGCATCGCTGGTGACAGCTCGGCGTGGCCGGCGATCCCGAACAGGTAGATGAGTCGCTTGCTCACGAGAGGTTCTCCTCGGTCGATGGAGTTGCGAGTGGTCGCGGTGCGCACCTGGATCGACGTTCAGCGGGCATTCTTCGGCCACCACGGATCGTCGTACTCGGAGAACATCGACCGAAGACCGGGAGCAACCTTCTCGCCGAACAGCTTGGTGTTGTAGCGGGTCAACTCGTCGCTCATGTTGCCGAACTGGAGCATGGCACAGAGATGCCCGATCCGAAGTTCGCGCGCTGCCTCTTCGAGTTGCTCGCGGACCGTATCGGGGCCACCGATCACGACATAGCCGTTGTCGACCATCTCGTCCCATGTGAGGTCGTGCTTGGCCTGCTTGTTGCGGGCCACCTGGCGCACCTGCGACTGGTAGCGGGCCCGCACCGATGCCTCGGTGACGTACCCGGGTGCGTCGGTGAAACCGGGGTACACGTGCAGCGATCGGTTGAAGAAGTACTCGGCCGGCTCGCGGTACAGCTTGTACGCCTCGGCGTCGGTGTCGGCCACGCCGATGAACTGCGTCACCGCCAGACGGTGCGGGTTGTCGTCACGGCCGTGTGCCTCGACCCGCCTCCAATACCCGGCGACGGTCTCGCGCACCATCTTGTAGCCGTAGTACGTGAGGGCTCCGTAGACGAAGTCGTTCTCGGCGCAGAAGTCCCACGTCTCGACGGAACCGCCGCCAGGAATCCACACCGGCGGGTGCGGCTGCTGCCACGGGCGCGGCACCGGGTTGACGTACCGCTGCTGATTGAACCGGCCGTTGTATGCGAAGGGTTCACTGGCCTGCCAGGCCTTCATGATCAAGTCGATGCCTTCGTAGTAGCGCGGGCGCAGGTTGCCCGGATTCATCCCATACGAGTGCGTCGTGTCCATCGCGGTTCCGACCGGGAAGCCGGCGATCAGGCGACCGCGTGAGAACAGGTCGAGCATCGCGAACTCTTCGGCGATGCGGATCGGCGGGTTGTACAACGCCACCGAGTTGCCCAGCACGGTGATCGCCGCTTGCGACGTTCGATTGGCCAAGATGGCCGCGATCAGGTTGGGTGACGGCATGAGCCCGTAGCCGTTGTTGTGGTGTTCGTTGACGCAGATCCCGTCGAAACCGCAGTCCTCGGCGTAGACCAACTGATCGATGTAGGTGTCGTAGGTCTCGGCCATCACGTCCCGGTCGAACAGCGCCGGATCGATGTCGACCCACACGCTGCGATGCTTCGTGTTGAAGTCGTCGGGCAGGTTGGGATACGGCATCAGATGGAACCACATCATCTTCATGTGACGATTGTCTCAAGGGGCCTCGGAGAAGTCCACGACCTGCTGCGACATGGATCATGTCCCAACTGGTCATGATTCATGTCGCGACTGCTACCGTCCGCGCATGGACCTGCGTCGGCTGACCTACTTCGTCACGGTCGCCGAAGAGCAGCACTTCGGGCGAGCCGCGGCCCGACTCCACATGACGGCTCCCCCGCTGTCGCAACGAATCCGCGAGCTCGAAGCCGAGCTCGGCGTGCAGCTGTTCGAACGTTCGACACGGCAGGTCCACCTCACCCCCGCGGGATCGCGGCTGTTGCACGAAGCCCGCTCGTCGTTGCGCGCGGTGGACCGCTTCACCAGCCTCGCCGAGACGCTACGCCGCGCCGAGGAATCGGCCGATCAGCCACTGACGTTCGGCTACTGCCATGGCAGCGAGCATGCGGCATTGAGCGCGGCTCGCAAGTTCCACGATGCCCATCCTCAGGTCGCGGTTCGACCATCGGCATTCACGTCGCTGCGCATCTTCAAGGACCTGCGCGATGGGCGACTTTCGGTCGGGCTCGTGCACCCTCCGGTCCCCTACCCCGACATGTTGGTCTCGCAGGTGTTGGCGAGGGTTGCCTTCGGTCACGTCGCCGTCCCGCAGGGTCACCCGCTCGCCCAGCAACTGATCGTCAATGCCACGGATCTCGAAGGACAGCCGGTGCTGCTCGTCGAGCGCGACGACGCACCGACCTATCACGACGCGACGGTTGCGTACTGCGCAGCGTTGGACGTGCGCCCGGCGTGGGTCGTGCACCCCGCCAGCCAGGTCGAGCGCATGCTCGACATGGTGGCGGTCGGTTCGGGCATCGGCTGGCTCAACGCCTGGCAGGCCGCACACGTCACCCGCGACGGTGTGGTCATCCGCCCGCTGCGCCCGGTCGAGCGATACGACGAATTCCATCTGGTGTGGCGCGTCGATGATCATTCCAAGTCGGTGAAACAGTTCGTCGACATCGCAATGGAGGCCTGCCAGACATGACCCAACCACACGTCACCGGGCGTCTCGCTGGAAAGGTCTGTGGAATCACGGGCGCGACCGGAATCGCCGAAGCCGCCGCGGTGCGGTTCGCCGCAGAAGGGGCGCGGCTCTTCGTCGTGGCGCTGCAGGAGCACGACTGCCTCGCGCTGGCAGAGCGACTCGGATCGCAAACCGAGCTGGTCTGGGTCGCCGCCGATCTGACCGACGAAGCCGAGACCGAGCGCGCTTTCACGCGATGTGCCGAGGCCTTCGACTGCCTCGATGCCCTGCTCGCCTGCGCCGGCGGCAGCGGCCGCCCATTCGGAGACGGACCGTTGCACAGCACGTCTCTACAGTCGTGGAACACCACCGTCGCCCTCAACCTCAACACCGCGTTCTTGAGCTCACGGGAAGCGGTCAAGATCATGCTCGACCAGCCATCAGGTGGATCGATCGTCTACGTCTCGTCGGTCGCCGCGACCAATCCGGTCGCCGGTGCGTTCAACACCCTCGCCTACGCGGCGGCCAAGGGTGGGATCAACTCGCTGACGATCAACGGCGCGTGCCAGTACGGCTCCGCAGGCATCCGCTTCAACGCCATCCTCCCGGCGCTGACGCTGACGCCGATGTCGAAGCGCGCTGCCTCCGACCCCGAGACCCTCGAGGTCGTCAAGGCGCGCATGCCGATCTCGGGCGGCGGCCCGCTCTCCGCCGATGACCACGCCCAGGCCGCGCTGTTCTTGTGCAGCGACGAGAGCAAGCACATCACGGGTCAACTGCTGCGCGTCGACGGTGGTTGGGGCGTGAGCTAACCCACAAGCCGATGTGAGTCCGGCGTCGCGCCGGCCGCGACGATTGACTCACATCGCCCAGCTCACTGCCGAGCTGTGAGTCCGGCGTCGCGCCGGCCGCGACGATTGAATCACGGCAGGGCGAGGCGACGGCGAACCTCGGCGGCGGCCGCCACGAGCCGCTCGGCCACATGCGACTTCTCGACCGGGCTCCCGGCCAGCCACAGCACGGCGATGGCACCCTGGTCGCCGATGGGGACGGCGATCGCGGCGAGCCCGGCGATCACCACACCCACGCTTTCCGCCCAACCGACGTGGCGAGCCCGGGTCGCGGCCTGGCGCTCATCGGGCATCGGTGGGCGACCGGCCAACAGGGCGATCCCGGGCGCGCCGCGATCGATCGGATGGCGGGTACCTGGCCGATAGGCGACGTGGGCGTTCAGCGAGGTCGGCTCGACACTGTCGATCGTGACCGCCTCGTCGCCATCGGCCACCACCAGGAATGCGGTCATCTGCAGCCCTTCGGCAAGGTTGGCCAGCACCGGTGCCGCCGCGGCACGAAACGAGCGTCGCACAGAACGACTGAGAACTACGAGGTAGGTGCCGGCGGTGAAATCGCCCTCCGCATCACGCTCGACCAGCTTGCGTAGTTCGAGCGTGCGGAGCAGCCGGTAGACGATCGAGCGGTGCAGGCCCAGCGCCGCGGCAGTGGCGTCGACCGAGACGGCGCGATCGGAGGCGGCGACGAAGTCGAGACACGCCAGCCCTCGATCGAGGGTTTGTGACGGTGCTACCATCTCGTTCGACATTCGAACCATTCATTCGATTATAGAGCACAATCGACCAGAGAGCACGGAGTAGCAATGGGAGCACGTACCGGTCAGCAGGTCCTCGACAGACTGCAGACGCAGCCGCCCGCCTTGTGGGTCGAAGGCGAACTCGTCGCAGACCCGACCACACATCCGCGAACCGCCAACGCGGCACATTCACTCGCCGCCCTGTACGACCTGCAGCACCGACCCGATCTGGTCGACACGATGACGTTCCCGTCGCCGTCGACCGGTGACCGGGTGGGCATGAGCTTCATCATCCCGCGAACTCGGCAAGATCTGGAGCGTCGCTCGGCGATGCACAAGGTGTGGGCCGACGCTTGCCTGGGCTTCATGGGCCGCATGCCCGACTATCTGAACGTCAACCTCATGGGTGCGGGAACAGCAGCGGAGTACTTCGGTCAGTGCCGCCCCGACTTCGCCGACAACGCCCGCAACTACTTCGAGTACGTCCGCGAGAACGATTTGGCCCTCACCCACGCCCTGACCAACCCACAGGTCGACCGACGCAAGCAGGCCTTCGAGCTCAGCGATCCGTTCATCGCGCTCGGTGTCGTGCGTGAGACCTCCGATGGGATCATCGTGCGCGGGGCACGCATGCTGGCCACGCTGCCGATCAGCGACGAGATCCTGATCTTTCCGTCGACCGTCGTGAAAGGTGGCGACGAGATGAAGCCGTATGCCTTGGCGTTCGGCATCCCCAACAACACCCCGGGGCTGTCGTTCCAGTGCCGCGAACCGCTCGATCAGGGGCGCAGCCATCGCGATCATCCGCTTGGCTCGCGGTTCGACGAGATGGACGCGATGGTCTACTTCGACGACGTGCTGGTGCCATGGGAGCGCGTGCTGCTGATGAACGACGTCGACATGGCCAACCGGGCGTACGCCGAGACCGGCGCAGTGCTGCACATGGCCCATCAGGTAGTCAACCTGAAGATTGCCAAGACCGAGGCGTTCCTGGGCGTGATCCAGGCTGTGATCGACATGATCGGGTCAGGCGACGCGCCGCACGTTCAGCAGATGGTTGCCGAGGTGATCATGATCCTGGAGATCATGAAAGGGCTGAAGATCGCCAGCGAGGCAGGCGCCACCTTGAACCAGTACGGGGTGATGACCCCGGCCCGGCCGCCGCTCGACGCGGCCCGCAACTGGTACCCCGGCGTCTACAAGCGACTCGTCGAGATCGTGCAGTTGGTGACGACCAGCGGCCTGATCACCATCCCCACCGAGGCCGACTTCGCCGGACCGCGCGGCGCCGATATCGCCAAGTACCTGCAAGGCGCAGCCAGCACAGCGGACGAGCGGGTTGCCCTGTTCCGACTGGCCTGGGACATGTCGATCAGCGCGTTCGGTGGGCGCCAGTCGCACTACGAGTTGTTCTTCTTCGGTGACCCGCCACGCATGAAGCAAGCCCTGTACGGGATGTACGACCGCAGCGAGTGCGTCGCCCGAGTGCAGGCCTTCGTGGACGACACCGACTGGCCGCAGACTGCGTCGAAGTAGCGCCTACTTCTGTCGTGCCGCGGCTATCGCGGCGCGGTAGCGATCGACGTTGGCCAGCTTCACGCCTTCGTAGCCGCGGACCTGATCGACGAGGCCGACCAGTTCGAGCGCTCTGGCGGGGTCGCCGGCAAGCATCGCCGACGCCTCGTCGACGAGCTCGATGTACTCGTCGACCATGGCGCGCTCGGTGCGCCGAACCTTCGAGTGACCGAACGGATCGAGCGCCGTGCCACGCAGACCCTTCATCGATCGCAGGGTCGACATCACCGGCACGGACCATCGCCCGAAGCGCAGCTTCCGACCGAGCCCCATCGACCGCAACATCGGCGGATACAGGTTCCATGTCATCGTCGAGTCGTCGCCGAACTGCGCGGCAACGCGTGGTCGCCCGGCGAGCAGCAATCGAGCGACCTCGTACTCGTCCTTGTACGCCATCACGTGGTGCAGTTGCCGGGCCACCGTGGTGCTGAACTCGCCGTCGCCGCCGGCTTGCTGCACGGCACGATAGGCCCGCACGACCACGTCGGCATAGCGCGCCGCATAGCGCCGGTTCTGGTACTCGACCAGGTCGCCGGCGCGCCGCTCGACCAGCTCTCGCAGCCCTTCGTCGTCGATTCCCTCGACGACGTACGGCTGCAGCGGGTAGGCAACACTGGCGCCCGCCGCCTTCTCGACCTCACCGGGGTCGATCACCCAACGCCGCCCCCATCCGAACGCGGCGAGGTTGAGCTCGACGGCCGTGCCGTTGAGCTCGATCGCCCGCTCGATGGACTCGCCCGGCAGCGGTATGAACCCGGCCTGGAACGCCACACCGACCATGAACACGTTGGCGGTGACAGCGTTGCCAAGCAGCGCCGTGACGATCTGCGAAGCGTCGACATACAGGTTGCGCGTCGCGTCGGTCCGTTTGGCCAACTCGGTGCGCAACGGGGTCAGATCAAGCCCGTGCGAGGCGACCTTGCCGATCATCCTGCCAGTCGGGGCGATGCTGGTCGAGACGACCGCGACGCTGGTCTCCGTGTCGAGACCGGCGAGGTTGGCAGGCGTCGAGGACGCGAGTGCATCGAAAGCCAACAGCACCCCGACCCGTCCCGGCGTCGGATCTCCAATCGTCACGGTCGACACCACCGGCCCGGCCTTCTGCGACAGCCCTGTCTGGTCGGCGGTCTTGGCCTCGACCCCCGCGATCTGTGCCGCCGCGGCCAACACCTGGCTGACGGTGACGACGCCGGTTCCACCGATCCCCGGCATGCGGATGGCGACGTCGGAGGGCACGAGCAGCTTGGGTGATGGCAGGTCGATCGTGGACGATGCGGCTCGCTTGCCCTTGCGCGCCTTGCCCGGTTTCACGGTGATGAACGCTGGGCAGTCGCCCTTCAGGCAACTGGCATCGACGTTGCAACTCGCCTGGTCGATCACTGTCTTGCGACCGAACTCGGTCTCGGTGGAGTGCAACGACAAGCAGTTCGACTGCACACCACAGTCGCCGCACGCCTCGCACACCCGCTCGTCGATCATCACGCGGAACGTGGCCGGGGCGAGAATGCCACGTTTGCGATCGCGGCGCTTCTCCGCAGCGCATTGCTGGTCGTGGATGTGCACGGTGACACCATCGATGTGACGGAGCTTCTCTTGCGCGTCGACGATTGCATCCCGGTGCACGACGTCGACACCACTGGGCAAGCTGACACCGCGGTACTTCGCAGGGTCGTCGGTCGTGATGGTGATGTGCTTCACGCCCTCGGCCATCAACATCTGGGTCATCTCGGGCACGGAACGCAGACCGGCCGCGTCTTGGCCTCCGGTCATCGCCACCGCCGCGTTGTACAGGATCTTGAACGTCATGGTCGTGCCGGATGCGATGGCTGCCTGCACGGCGAGCTGGCCGCTGTGGAAGTAGGTGCCGTCACCCATGTTCTGGAAGAAGTGGTGGTCCTCGACGAACGGCGCCGTGCCGATCCACTGCGCACCCTCGCCACCCATTTGGGTGATGCCGGTGACATGACCGGTTTGCTCGCGAGGCACGATGCTGACCATCCCGTGACAGCCGATGCCTGCGCCGACCAGGGAGCCCTCCGGAACCAGCAGCCCTGTGTTGTGCGGGCAGCCGGAGCAGAAGAACGGCGTGCGTACAGCCTCGGCCCCGAGAGCGATGCGCACGGGTTCCGACTTGCGCACGGTGGCCAGTTGATCGGCCGGAATGCGCAGCGTGAGCACTCGTCGCAGCGAGTCGACGAGGTTGTCGATGGTGAGCGCGCCGTAGTGCGTGATCAGCGGCTTGCCGTCGTGGTCGTGCTTCCCGACGACCGCGGGCGCGTTGGCGGTTCCATACAGGACCGAGCGCACACGCGATTCGAGGAAGTCGAGCTTGTCCTCGCAGACCATCACCGTGGCCGTACCAGAAGCCAGCTCGCGGATGGCGCCGTGGTCCAGCGGATGCAGCGCACCCAGCTTCAGCACGCGGATCCCGAGATCTGCGAGGCGTTCGATGGTCAGGCCGAGCACGCGCAGCGCCTCGAGCACCTGTTGCATGTCGTAGCCGCCGGCGACGATGCCCAACCATGCATCGCGAGGGTTGGCGACGAACTGGTTGAGTGGGTTGGCGGCGACGTAGCGCTTGGCCCAGTCGATGCGGTTTCCCAGCACCTCGATCTCCAGGGTGTTCGCAAACGGCACCCCGACGTGGCCGCTGAGCGTCGGCACCCACGGCTTGCCGTCGACCTCGAACGGAGGCAGCACCGGATCGATCCGTGCGGGTGCGACCTCGGCGATCCCTGAGCCGTCGGCAACAGGCGTTGTGATCTTCATCGCCACCCACAGCCCGGTCAGCCTCGACATGGCGAAGGCGTGGATGCCGAGATCAAGCACCTCTTGCACGGTGCCCGGATAGAACACCGGAAGGTGCAAGGCGACGAGCGTGGGATCGCTTCGCGACGGGAGCGTCGACGACTTCGCTGCCGCGTCGTCGCCGACCAGCAACACCACGCCGCCCTTGCGCCCGGTGCCGCCAAAGCTGCCGTGGCGGATCGCATCACCGGCACGATCGAGTCCCGGCGACTTGCCATACCACAGCCCGGCGACGCCTTCGAACTTCGGTCGCGCATATGTCTGAGCGACCTGCGAGCCGAACACGGAGGTCGCCGCAAGCTCTTCGTTGAGCCCCGGCACGTGCACGATGTTGAGCTCGTCGAGCAGCTTGCGCTGGCTCTGCAACTCGCGGTCGTATCCACCGAGCGGCGAGCCCTGATAGCCCGAGATGAACGCTGCCGTGTTCCAACCCTTGGCCCGATCAGCGCGCATCAGGTCGATCGGAAGGCGTACGAGTGCCTGGATGCCCGTCGCCAGAATCTGTTTCGGCGCGGCCTCGTAGCGCTGCTGCAGTGAGAACTGCTCCGTGCTCGAATCGGTGAACGACATGTGACCCCCAGTGGTCGGTTCGTTGAAACTTAGCGTTGCGCCATCGCGATGGCGTCCCAGACACGTTGCGGTGTTGCCGGCCCATCGAGATGCCGCACGCCGAACGGTGACAGCGCGTCGACGACGGCGTTGAGCACCGCGGGGATCGACCCGATCGTGCCCGATTCGCCAGCACCTTTGGCACCGAGTGGGTTGACCCACGTGGGTGTTTCCATGTGGACCAGCTCATAGCTCGGCAACTCCGCCGACGAGATCACCGGGTAGTCGGCGAAGTTCGAGGTCACCGGGTTGCCGTCTTCGTCGTACTGCATCCACTCCAACAGCGCCTGGGCAACTCCCTGCCCGATGCCACCGTGGATCTGGCCGTCGACGATCAACGGATTGAGCACGGTGCCGGCGTCGTCCACGGCGATGACTCGCTGCACGGTGACCTTTCCGGTTTCGGTGTCGACCTCGACGACGGCAACGTGCGCGCCGAACGGGTACGTCGGCTGCGCGGCCTTGAAGTCGCTGAGGCCGACCAACGGCTCGCCCGTCGCTGCTGCCACATCGGCCCAACCGACCGACGGCTGCGAGGACCCCGCCACGTGGAAGATGCCGGCGTCGGCGTCGAGTACAACGTCTTCGACAGCGGCCTCCAGCAGGTTCGCCGCCCGCTCCCGGGCAGCGTCGGCCAGCTTGGCGGCGGCGATCACCAGTGACGAGCCGGCGACCTGCACCGACCTCGATCCGACCGTCAGTCCTCCGGACGGCACCTCGTCGGTGTCGCCGTGCACGACATCAACCGCGTCCATCGGCACGCCGAGGCGATCGGCGATGATCATCTTCCACGTCGTGACATGGCCCTGCCCGTAGGGAGTTGCGCCGGTCAGCACACGCATGCGGCCGTCGGCCAACAGGTGCACTGCGCCGTATTCCGTCGGCGCCGCCGCCGACGTGATCTCGACGTACACGGCGATGCCGATGCCGGTCTGCACGCTCGCGCCGGTGGCTCGTTGCGCCGCCTGCGCGACACGCAACGCGGGGTAATCGGCAGCGTCGAGCGCGCGGCGCATGGCCTCGGCGTAGTCACCCACGTCGTAGACCGTTCCGATGCCAGTGGTGTAGGGCTCCATGAACCTCGGGATGAAGTTGCGGGTGCGCACCTCGGCGGGATCCATGCCGATCTCTGCGGCGTAGAAGTCGATCGCCCGCTCGATCGCCAACGCGGCCTCCGGGCGGCCGGCGCCGCGATACGCAGTCACGGAGATCTTGTTGGTCGCAACCGAGACCCCGTGAAAGCTGCAGTTGGCGATGTCGTACACCCCGGGCGCCATCCGCTGCGTCATCATCGGCAGGTAGGCACCCATCAATGGGTACGCGCCGGCGTCTTGGACGACCTCGAGATGGTACGCCGTGACTCGGCCGTCTCGGGTGCCGCCGATCTTCACATCGACTCGCTGTCCGCGGCCTTGCGGCATGGCCTGCATGGCTTCGGTGCGAGTCTCGGTGTAACGCACCGGCACGCCGACCTGCCGCGACAACCAGCCCAGCGTCAGTTCTTCCCCGATCGTGCGCGACTTCACACCGAACCCGCCGCCGACATCGGGCACCACGGCACGAACGCGATCCAACGGCAGTTCGTACAGCTGGGCGAGGATGTCACGGGTCGGGTGCGCGCCCTGGCACGCCGAGTAGTGCACGAGACGATCGCCGGCCGGATCGGGCTCCCAGTACGCCAGGCCGCTGCGCGGTTCGATCGGCGAACCGTTGATCCGTTGGTTGATCACGCGGAGGTCGAGCACGACCTCGCATCCGGTGAAGTCTGCTCGGTGATCCGAGGTGAACGTCGCGTAGGTGTTGGTCCCGAGTGCCGGATGAACCAGAGTGCGGTCGCTCAACGCGTCGCCGATGTCGACGACCGCAGGCAGACGTTCGATGTCGACGTAGACCATCGCTGCCGCGTCGACAGCAGCATGCCGGTCGGTCGCCACCACCGCGACCACGGGCTCGCCGACGAACCGCACCGTCCCCTTGGCGATCAGAGGGCGTTCACTTCCCGACTTGAGGATCGGCTGCACATGTGGGAACGGTGGCAGGTCGAGATCGTCGCCGGTGAAGACGCCCAGCACGCCTGGCGCCTTCTTGGCCTCCTCGACGTCGTACGAGAGGATGCGCCCGTGCGCGTACTCGCTGCGCACGAAGTGCACCCACGCGGCCTCGACCGGGATGTCTTCCACATAGGTGCCGCCCGCAGTGAGCATCCGCGGGTCCTCGACCCGCTGCACCCGATTGCCGAGAATGCTCCCCACCGCTAGTTCCTCTCCGCCGCGACGGCGGCCAGTACCCGTTCGGCATCGCGTTCAGCCCACCAGTCGCCACCACGCGCCACGCGCACCACGCCGTCACTCGCCGTGGGTTGATGCCCGACGAGATGCATTGGTGCGGGGCATTGGGCGACGGTGTTGGTCAGCTTGCCGACGCCGGTGACCTCGACCTCCACCACGTCTCCGATGTTCATCGGGCGCGAGTTGGCCGGGGTGCGGTGAGGACGATGTCGCCGGGGAGCAGCAGTTCGGCTCCGTCGTCGGAGACCGAGACCCAACGAGGGCTGCCCTGATGGAAGATGCGGCGAATCTCGCGCCGTGGCCCGTCGAGCACGCTGGTCATATCGGCGGAACCTAGCGCCTGTCGACCTGGCACTGAGTATCGATCGTGCCAGCAGGTGGAACCGACGCGGCGACGTCGATTTCGTTATGGTGCCCCCGTGCGCACCAAGGTGGCGATCGTCGGAGGCGGCCCTGCGGGCATGCTGCTGTCGCATCTGTTGTGGCGGGCCGACATCGACAACGTGGTGGTCGAGCAACGATCGCGCGGGTACGTCGAGGCGCGGATCCGGGCGGGAGTGATCGAGCAGGGAACCAGTGACCTGCTGCGATCGTTGGGACTTGGCGAGCGAATGGACCGCGAAGGCTTCGTCCACGAAGGCGTCACCATCTCCAACTCGCGATCTCCGTTCCGAGTCGACTTCATGTCGCTCGTCGGGCGCGCTGTGATGGTCTACGGCCAGACCGAGATCCAGAAGGATCTGTACGACAGCGGTGTCGGCGCAGGTTGGCCGATCATCTTCGAGGCCGAGAGCGTGCGGGTCCACGACATCACCGACGCCCGACCGTCGGTCAGTTACAACCTTCACGGTGTTGCGGCGACCATCGAGGCTGACTACGTCGCCGGGTGTGATGGGTTCCACGGCGTCAGCCGACACGCCATCCCATCCACCGTCAGGCGCGAGTTCGAACGGCTCTACCCGTTCGGTTGGATGGGGGTGCTGTCGGAGACTCCGCCTGTCAGCCACGAACTGATCTACGCCCGCCACCCCCGCGGGTTCGCCCTCTGCTCGATGCGTAACCCGATGCTGTCGCGCTATTACATCCAGTGCGCCGCAGACACCGACGCGGCCGCGTGGACCGATGATCAGTTCTGGGATGAGCTTCGCAGCCGGATCCCCGAGGAAGCCGCGTCGGCGTTGGTCGCCGGCCCATCGATCGAGAAGTCGGTGACACCGTTGCGCAGCTACGTCGCCGAGCCGATGCAATGGGGCAACCTGTTCCTGGCCGGCGACGCAGCGCACATCGTGCCGCCGACCGGTGCCAAGGGGTTGAACCTCGCGTTCTCCGACGTGTACTACCTCAGTGAAGCACTCGCCGAGCGCTATTCCAGCGGTTCCAGCACAGCATTGGAGGGGTACGGCGCCAAGGCACTACGGCGAGTGTGGAAGGCCGTCCGGTTCTCGTGGTGGATGACCACGATGCTGCACACCTTCCACGATGCCGGCGAGTTCGAGCACCGCATGCAGGAGACCGAGCTCGACTACCTCGCCGGCTCGGTCGCCGCGCAGACGGCGATGGCGGAGAACTACACCGGCCTGGCGTTCTAGTCGATTGCCATTGTCCCGACTACCGTGCAACTCCGATGGGCGACTTCGACGAGGGCATGCGGATCCGCAGTGAGGTGCTCGGCAGCGAGCACGTCGAACGGTCGACGGCCAATGCCACCGACCTCGACCGCGGGTTCCTCGAATGGATCACGACCAACGTCTGGGGCGACCTGTGGGCGGATCCCACGCTCGATCGAAAGACCCGCAGCATGATCACCATCGCGATCCTCGCTGCGCTCGGCCGAGACGAGTTGGCGTTGCACCTCAGAGCGTCGACGACCACGGGTGTCAGCGACACCGAGCTGTCGCAGGTGTTGCAGCATGTGGCGATCTACGCGGGCGTCCCCGCCGCCAACCACGCGTTCCAAACAGCACGATCGGCACGACCCTCATGACAATCACCTACTCGCCACGCGCCCAAGACGACCACCCACCGTTCCTGTACTCCGACTACAAGTCGACGGTGAAGCGCGCGCCATCGCACGACCTGATCGAGATCGTCCAGACACTGACGGAAACCACCGGGCCCGGGCCGGCGTGGGCAGATCTCAGCGTCGACGACGCCGACCTCACGACGAATGCCGGCACCGGTGGCGAGGCGATCGGCCAGCGCAGCATCGTCACCGGGCGAGTGCTCGACGAAAGCGGCGACCCGGTCCCTCACACACTGGTCGAGATCTGGCAGGCCAACGCGTGCGGTCGCTACATGCACTGGCGGGAGACCGCGTTCCCCGCGCCGCTCGACCCGAACTTCCTGGGCGTCGGTCAATGTCGAACCGGCGACGACGGCGAGTACAAGTTCCTGACGATCAAGCCCGGCCCGTATCCGTGGGGCAACCACCCGAACGCCTGGCGACCGGCGCACATCCACTTCTCGCTGCTGGGTCCTTCCGTCGCCACCCGTTTGGTCACCCAGATGTACTTCCCCGACGACCCGTTGCTCGACATCGATCCGATCTTCCAATCCGTGCCGCAGCACAGCCGCGAACGGCTGATCGCCGGCTACGACCACTCGGTCACCGTCGAGAACTGGGCGCTCGGCTACCGGTGGGACATCGTGCTGCGCGGTGCGGGGGCCACGCCGTGATCGACCACGACCGTCACCAGACCCCGTCGCAGACCGTCGGCCCGTACTTCACGATGCGGCTGTCGGCGGAGGGCGAGAACGTACTGACGGCGCCGGAGGCCATCGGCGAACGTATCCGCATCGAGGGTCGGGTGTTGGACGGCGATCGCAAGCACATCGAAGACGCGTTGCTCGAGCTGTGGCAGGCCGACAGCGCCGGGCGCTATCACCATCCCATCGACGATCGCACCGATGTGTCGGCGGACCCGGCCTTCAACGGCTTCGGACGCTGTGCGACCGACTTCCAGACAGGCGCGTACTCCTTCCTCACGATCAGGCCGGGCCCGGTTCCCCACCCCGACGGCAGCATGCAGGCGCCACACATCAGCCTCACGATCCAAGCACGGGGCATGCTCAACCCGACCTTCACCCGCATCTACTTCGACGACGAGGCCGCGAATGCGACCGACCTGGTGCTGTTGTCGGTACCCGACTCGCGACGCGCGACGCTGATCGCCGAGCGTGTCGACAGCAACGACTCGTCGGTGCCGACGTTCCGTTTCGACATCCGCTACCAGGGAGACGACGAGACCGTCTTCTTCGACGTCTGAGCCATGACCCTGTACCCCGGCTTCTCGACCGATCGGATGGACGAAATCTTCGCCCTCTCGTCGCGCACGGCGGCGATGGCCGCGGTCGAGGCGGCCGTCGCGACTGCTCAGGGGGCTGCCGGCGAAATCCCGGTCGAGGCGGCCGCCGCAATCGTCACAGCGTGCGGCGAGCCGGTCGATCCCGGCATCTTGGCGGACGGTTGGCAGGTCGGTACCCCAGTGCTCGGACTGCTCGACGTGCTGCGTGCTCGATTGCCAGAGCACGCCCAGCCCTTCCTACACCGCTCCCTGACCACGCAGGACGTCGTCGACACGGCAACCGTGCTGCTGGCCAAGGACGCAATCGACCACCTCGGCGAACTGGCCCACATTGCCACATCGTCGATGCGCGACATCATCCGCCAGTTCGGCAGCATCGCTACTCAGGCCAGGTCGTTCCTGCAGCCTGCCGACGTGACGACCGTGGGATTTCGTACCGCTCAATGGTTGTACCAGCTGGACCACGTCAGGCGCCGGCACACACGACTCGTCGTGCAATTCGGTGGTCTCATCGGCGATCGTATGGGGATCTCCGATGAAGTTTCCTACGCCGTGGCACGTCACTTCGTCCTCAACGACCGGATGCCGTGGCACACCAACCGGGCACCGATCATCGAGATCGTGACGCTCGTCGGCGACTTCGCCCGGTGGGCCGACAAGGTCGGTGGCGACATCGCCCAGCTCGTGGCGCTCGGTGAGATCACGACGCGTGCCGGCGGTTCGTCAGCCGCCGCCGGGAAGCGGAATCCGATCGACGCGATGCGAGCGATGGCGGCAGCCGAGGCATGCCTCGGGGTGTCGACCATCATCACCCACGCCAAGCCGCACGAGCTCGAACGCGGGCTGGGGAGTTGGCACGCCGAATGGTTCGCCATCCCGCTGATCTTCCAGACCGCGGGCGCAGCGATGGAGGCAATCAGTGCAGCCCTCGCCTCGCTGGAGGTCGAGCCATCGGCGTTGGTCGTCGCCGACGACCGCCGTGCCGCAGCGGATGCCTACGTCACTTCGATCCTGGAGAATTCACTGCCATGAGTTCGTTCGCCACCACGCCCGCGGGTACCCGCGTCGCTTACTCGGTCGCCGGGCGACCCTGGCGGCCGTCGTTGATCCTCACCCACTCGCTCGGCAGCGACCACCGCATGTGGGAGCCTCAGGTGCTGGCGTTGAAGGAGCAGTACTACATCGTGTCGATCGACAACATCGGCCACGGCGAGAGCGACGTGCCGGCAGGTGACTACTCCGTGGCCGACATGGCGGCGGGCGTGCTGGCGATCGCCGACGCTGAACAGCTGGAGCGCTTCCACTTCTGCGGTCTGTCGGTCGGCGGTATCACCGGGCAGTATCTCGGCGTGCACCACGCTGATCGGCTGGTGTCATTGACGGTGTGCAACACGGCCGCCAAGATCGGCGCTCCGGAGTTGTGGAACGAGCGCATCGGCATCGCCCAGTCGCAAGGCATGGGTGCACTGGTCGATGGTGTGATTGCTCGTTGGTTCTCGCCCGACTTCGCCGAGTGCAACCCCGACCGATTCGCACTGGCGAGGGAGACCTTGCTGGCGACGGATCCCAACGGCTATGCCGGTGTGAGCGCTGCCCTACGCGATACGGACCTTCGAGATGTCGTTGGCTCGATCGCAGTTCCGACGATGGTGATCGGCGGCGCCAATGATCTGGCCACACCGATCGAGCAGGCTCGTTGGCTCCACAGCCAGATCGATGGCAGTCGCCTGGTCGAGCTCGATGCCGCCCATCTCAGCAACCTCGATCGCGAACCCGAGTTCACTGCAGCGCTCGAACAGTTCCTCGCCAGCTAGAAGCTGCCTTCGGCCAGGCGATCGATCCCCTGCGTGAGGATGAGGTCCTCGTGCAACTCCATCCACACGTCGTGGTACGAGCCGCACATCACGCCGGTGAACATTCGCTGATCACCGTTCTCGAGTGCCTTGCGACTGCCGGTGAGGCGCGCAGCGTAGCCGTCGTACCGCTTGGCCACTTCGGCGAACGCATGGCAGATCGGCTGGGCCTCGTCGTCGAGGGCACCGAGTCGTTTGATGCATCCCGCGTCGTAGGCCTCGTTCGTATGGTCGTTCGGTTCACCGTCGCGCAACTGCCAATCAGCGCAGAGTGCCTTGAACGATTCGTTCATGACGAGGAAGCGGTGGTACTTCTCGGCCAACCCTTCACGGAAGCCTGGTTTGCTGACGTCTTCCTCCAAAGCGATCACGTACGCCTCGCGACCATCGGGCGTCAGTTGCCACAGGCCGCGATTCTCGCGGAAGTTCGTCTGCCCTTCCTCTTGCATCGCCTGTAGGTGCGACAGCACTTCCTCCTCGGGCAGACCGGCCAACTCGGCCAGGTTCTCGACCTTCACGAAGCCTTTGATGCGCAACGCATGGTGGACCCTGAATCGAGGATGGGAGTCATGTGCCATATGTCTCACAATAGCCACGTGCTCGCCGACCACTTCAGCCCACCGTTCGCCGGGAACCCAGGCCTGTGGCCTGTCGATGGCTGTTCTAAGGTTCGACCATGAGCCCGATCGACCCGCCGTTCCGAGCCGAACACGTCGGCAGCCTGCTCCGCCCGAAGGCCGTGCTCGACGCCCGCGAGCAGTTCGCCTCCGGTGCGATCACCGCCGCCGAGAAGCGAGCCGTCGAGGACCAGGTTATTGCCGACGCGGTGCGCAAGGTCGAGTCAGTCGGCATGCGCAGCATCACCGACGGCGAGTTCCGGCGCACGTGGTTCCACCTCGACTTCCTCGAGCAACTCGCCGGGGTCGAGGTCAGTGGCGCCATCGCTGCAAGTTCCGACGCTGCCGAGACCGTGCACTTCACGCCGCCACGCCTGGCGGTCACGGGTCCCCTGCGCCACGTGCGGAACATCCAAGTCGACGACTTCGCCTACCTCGCCGGCGTCACGTCCCAGACGCCAAAGGTCTCGATCCCATCGCCGACGATGGTGCACTTCCGGGGTGGGCGCGCGGCGATCGACATCGATTCGTATCCCGAGATGGACCCGTTCTTCGCCGACCTCGCCCAGTGCTACCGGGATGAGATCGCCGCGCTCTACCAAGCCGGATGTCGCTACATCCAGCTCGACGACACCAACCTCGCCTACCTCTGTGACCCGAAGATGCGCGCCGGCGCGGTCGAGCGCGGCGACGATCCAAACGAACTGCCGCGCACCTACGCGGCGTTGATCAACGAGGCGCTGAAAGATCGGCCGGCCGATCTCACGGTCGGGATCCACCTGTGCAGAGGCAACTTCCGCAGCACGTGGTTCGCCGAGGGTGGCTACGAACCCGTGGCCGAGGTGCTGTTCGGCGATCTCGAGGTCGACGCCTACTTCCTGGAGTACGACGACGAACGGTCGGGCGACTTTGCTCCCCTGCGCTTCGTGCCCGACAACAAGACGGTCGTACTCGGGCTGATCAGCTCGAAGATGGCCGAACTGGAATCGATCGACACCTTGGCCCAGCGCGTCGACGAAGCCGCCAAGTACGTGCCGATGGACCAGCTGTGCCTCAGCCCGCAATGTGGCTTCAGCAGCACGGTGCACGGCAACGACATCACCGAGGACGTGCAGTGGGCCAAGCTGAAGCTGACCGTCGACGCCGCCGCTCACATCTGGCGCTGAACGGGGAAGTGCGCACTTCGCCGCAATGACGGCTCGTCGTGTCGACTCAGATTCGTTCGAGTGCGTCGCCGTCGAACAGCGACGTGATGCCGAAGGTCTCGATATCGGCCCGAAGCTCGTCGGCGGAGGGCGCTTGCACCTCTGCTTCAGCGGCAGCGAGCACTGCGGGCAGCAGCGTGGCGTCACTGGTCGTGTTGAGGAACAGCTTTTCGTTCCTCAACACGTAGTGGACGGCCCGGCGGATCGCCGCCGGGTCGGTCAGCGGCTCATACCAACTGAACTTGCCCTCTCGGCTTCCGGACCAACGGCCGCGAGCTATCGCCTTGATCGTTTGGACTGCGACGCGGCGGTCGGCACAGAGCTCGAGCAGCGCCTCGACGTCGGCTCGGTAGTCAGGCCGTTCGAGCAACACGAAGTTGTACGGGAACAGGACGGAGTCGAAATCGAATGCGCGCAGGCTGCGCAGGTGCATCGATGGGATCCTCAGGCCGTGACCGGTGACCCCGATGAACCGGCACAGGCCCTCGTCGCGGGCCGCGGCCAGCGCGTCGACGGCGCCGCCGGCACCGAACGCTCTTTCCCACTCGTCGGGCTCGACCAGGTTGTGCAACTGGATGAGGTCGACGTGGTCGACACCCAAGCGAGTCAGCGAGTCTTCCAGTTCGGCGCGCGCCGCCGCACCGGCGCGCTCGCCCGTCTTGGTCGCCAGGAACACCCTGTCGCGATTGATGGCCAGCCACGGCGCGAGCCGCAGCTCCGAGTCGCCATAGCCGCGCGCCGTGTCGATGTGGTTGATGCCGTGCGCGTCAACCAGTTCGAGCGTGGCGTCGGCATGTTCCTGACTCATCGCGCCGAGGGCCGCTGCGCCGAAGATCGCCCGGCTCGATTCATGGCCAGTACGGCCAAATGATTGTGTGGGGAGCATGCCCGAACAGTACCTACTCGGCGAGGTACCGGTCTCGTAGGACCCGCTTCAAGATCTTGCCAGGCCCCGATTTCGGCAGTGGCTCGATGGAGATATCGATGACCTTGGGCACCTTGTACCCGGCGATCAGCTCGCGGCAGTGCGCTCGCAACTCCTCGGCGGTCACTGTCACGCCCGCGTGCGGCACCACGATCGCGTGCACCGCCTCGCCCCATCGCTCGTCGGGCACACCGAAGACCGCTGCGCTGTTCGGCCACCAGGGCAGCGAGCATCGTGGGAACCGGCAGGAAGATCGTCACCCCATGGCGGCTGATGAGATCGAGGCACAGCGCCGGGTCGAACATCGGCGCCGTCACGGTCGTGCCGCCCAGCCAGGCCAACCCGGTGAGCGGGGCAATCCCGGCGACGTGGAACATGGCCGGTGCGCCGAGGAAGACATCGTCGGCCTCGAGCGAAAAGGCTAGGATCTTGTTGAACGCGTTGGCGATGAGGTTGCCGTGAGTCAGCATCACGCCCTTCGGCAAACCGGTCGTGCCGCCGGTGTAGAACAACGCGGCGACGTCGTCGGCAGCGACACTGAAAACGTTCGCCGACACTCCGACGGCGTCGAGCATGCGCTCATAGTCGCCAGGAATCCCGATGACGTGCTCGACCAGCGCAT
>JANPOJ010000231.1:0-6436 GCA_031427935.1 Ilumatobacteraceae bacterium
GTTCGTGCGCGCTGCCGGTCATGCCGCCCGGTTGTTGCCACCGGTGGTGCACGACGCGCTCGTCGACTTCGCCGACAACGCCCACCAGTCGGGTGCGTTGCTGCTGCGCAGGCTCCCCGTCGGCGAGCTGCCGCTCACTCCCCAGACGCCGACGACGCCTGCCGACAAGGACTCGGCCAGCGAGTTCACCCTCATGACCGTCGCTTGCCGGCTGGGACAGCCGGTCGGTTACGAGCCCGAGCATGGCGGTGACCTCGTCCAGAACATCGTGCCCACCCGGGCTGCCGCCGATCGACAGGTCTCCACCTCCTCCAAGGTGCAACTGATGTTCCACACCGAGGCGGCGTTCCACCCGTATCGGCCGCGGTACCTGCTGCTGCTCTGCCTCCGCGGCGACCCGCAGGCTCGAACCACGTTGGCGTCGATCTTCGAGGTGCTGCCGCAATTGCCCTCCGACGTGGTCGACGTGCTCTTCCAGTCCCGCTTCCGCACGGCCACCGACGAGAGCTATCTGCACGGCCGGGCCAGCGTGCTCGGCGAGCCGATGGCGGTGCTCACCGGTGATCGTCAGCGACCATCGATGGTGTTCGACGCTGACCTGATGATCGGTATCGACGAAGACGCCGACGAGGCGATCCGCGTCCTGGGCGATGCGACAGCGGAATGCCACACCTCGGTTGCGCTGGAGGCCGGCGACCTGCTGATCGTCGACAACGCGGTCGCCGTGCATGGTCGGTCACCGTTCACCGCCCGCTTCGACGGATTGGATCGATGGTTGCAGCGCACGTTCGTCGTCAGCGATCTGGCCCCGAGCGCGGCGGACCGCGATGGCAGGGTCATCACCACCCACTTCGGCCTGTGACACGCGCCGGGTCAGAATGGCAGCCGTGAACGCCGACTTCGCCCAGCGCGTCGCCACCATGCCCCCTGCCCCGCAGCGCGACTTCTCGAGCGACAACGCTGCCGGCGCGCATCCGGCGGTGATCGAGGCGATCGTCGCAGCCAACACCGGTCACGCAGTCGCGTACGGTTCGGACCCCTGGACTGCCGAAGCGCTCGCCCGGTTCCGCGACATGTTCGGGCCGACGTCGCAGGCGTTCCTGGTCTGGAACGGCACGGGCGCCAATGTGATGGCACTGGCCACCATGATCCGCCCCGCCGACTTCGTGCTGTGCACCGAGTGGGCGCACATCACCGTCGACGAGACCGGTGCGCCCGAGCGCGCCCTCGGCGCCAAGATCGTGCCCGCACCCGCCGCTGACGCCAAGCTGCACCCTGAGCAGATCGTGGCGTTGAAGCGCTTTCAGGGCGACATGCATCATGCCCAACCCGGTGTGGTCTCGATCACGCAGAGCACCGAGCTCGGCACCGTGTACACCGCCGACGAAGTCGCCGCGCTTTGCGACGCCGCCCACCGGCTCGGCATGGTCGTGCACATGGACGGTGCACGACTGGCCAATGCCACGGCAGCGCTCGGGGGAACGGTCGCGGCGATGCGCTCGTTCACGGTCGAGGCAGGGGTCGACGTCTTGAGCTTCGGCGGCACCAAGGCCGGGCTCACGGGTGGGGAGGCCGTCATCTTCCTCAATCCGGCGCTGGCCGAGCGCGCCATGTACGTGCGCAAGCAGGTCAACCAGCTGCCTTCGAAGATGCGGTTCGTGGCCGCACAGTTCAACGCCCTGCTCGAAGGTGACCGCTGGATCCACCTCGCCGAACACGCCAATGCCATGAGCGGCCACCTGTTCGAGGCGACATCGCACATCGACGCCGTGGTGCACGGCAGCCGGCCAGTGGTCAACAGCGCGTTCCCAACCGTTCCACCCGAGGCGATCGCGCCCCTCCAGGAGTGGTCGTTCTTCTGGGATTGGGGCGTCAGCGGGTCGCAGGTTCGCTGGATGACGGCCTGGGACACCACCCTCGACGATGTCGAACAGTTCGCCGCAGGGATACGGCACCTCCTCGGCTGAATTTCCTTGCAATCTACAATTGACTCGCCGTCAACGCCGACTTAGTCTGGCGGTGCTGGCCGATTGGGTGCCCTGGGGGGTGGTGCAGCACGGATTGCAGTACCGCATACAATCGCATGAGGGGGTTCTTATGGCCGCGGTGGAGATTTTCTTCCATCGAGTGCTCACAGACGATCGCTGGATGAACCAGGCAGCGTGCAAAGGGCTCACGCACCTGTTCTTTCCTCCACCCGCCGAACGGCCACAGGCCAGGGACCGGCGCGAGGCCGCGGCCAAGTCGGTGTGTGCCAGCTGCATCGTCCACACCGCGTGCCAGGAGTACGCCCGGACGAACCACGAGTACGGGTTCTGGGGTGGCGAGAGCGAAGACGAGCGCCACAGCGCCGGCTACCGCCTGATCGCACCGATCGGCGTACGAGCCCGCAACGTCAGCTAGCCGAGGGCCTACGATCGCCGCATGAGCGGCGCTTCCTCCCACCGCCAGGCTGTCGACGCGGCCTGGGCCGCGTACGGCGACGACCGCACCATCGCCGCGGCCGACGAGGTCAGCGCAAACGTGTCGACGAACCGTGTCTACCGGCTGCACCTCGACGATGGGTCCACCGTCATCAGCAAGGTGTCGTCGTACGGCTCGTACTTCTTGTTCGTCGAGGACCACGAACAGCTCAACCGCTGCGCCGGGCTGCTGCACGCCACGCGGTTCACCGGCATGCTGGCCGACATCTGGAGCCGCGAGGGCCGCATCTTCACGTGGTACGACCAGCACATGTGGGCCGTCTTCTACGACGACGTTCCCCGTCGCGACTCACTCCCGCGCATCCTCTCGGTGAAGCAGATCGCCAACCTGGCGACCGAGATGGCCGAGTTCCATCTGGCCTGCGCCGAGATCGCCCCGCTGCTGCCGAACGCGTCGAAGACCATCAAGAGCGATGCGATCCACCTGCTCGATCTGTTGGAGAGCCCCTTCGCGCCGCGCAACTTCGAGCTGCCGCCGGAAGCCATCGCGGTCTTGTGGAAGCACACCCACCGGTTCCTCGAACGCTTGGTGGAGGTCGGCTACGACGAGTGGCCGAAGATCCCGATCCTGATCGACTGGAACCTCGGCAACTTCTCGGTCGACACACATACGGACGGTAGGTTTCGGCTGTACAGCAGGTGGGACTACGACTGGTTCCGCATCGAACCGCGGTTGCTCGACTTCTACTTCCTGTCACGCGTTTCCAGCAGCACCGGCGACCGCACTCGGTTCACCTATGGGCCGCACACGCTCGTCGAGCCGTCGTTCCTCGCGTTCCTCGAGGCCTACCGAAGCGTGTTTCCGATGAGCGACGAAGAGGTCGCCTTCCTGCCGGAGGTCTACCGCTTCTTCATCCTCAACTACGTCGTGCGCGAAGGCGCCCGGTTCTTCCGCCACGATCTGTGCACCCAGTTCCGCCGAGATGCCGTGCGCAGCTACCTGCCGGCGCTCGACGCGCTCGACGTGGCGCCGCTGCTGAAGACGTAGCTCGGACGAGTGTCAGGGCGCGCTCAACGTCAGCGCCGCCCAACCGTCGCGCGTCCGTCGGCGGGTTCGCCTCAGGGGAAGCAACGCTGCTTCGACGTGGTCATGACGATCCGCCAACACCCCACTGATGATCAGCACCCCGCCAGCCGCGACGACACCACGGAGGTCGTCGGCGAGATCGATCAGCACCGGCGCGAGGATGTTGGCGACGACGATGTCGAACTGCCCGTCGACCTCGGCCAACGAGGTGTTCGACACCTCGACCCGATCGGCGACACCATTCGCCTCGGCGTTGGCGCGGGTGACGGGGATCGACGCCGGCGCGATGTCGATCGCCGTGGCGTGTGACGCGCCCAACACGCAGGCACCGATCGACAACACTCCCGACCCGCAGCCGACATCGAGCACACGTGCTCGGTCGAACATCACGGCGTGAATCGCGCTCATGGACAGCATCGTCGACGGGTGGTCTCCCAGCCCGAACGTTGAACCCGGCTCGATCCGCAGCACCCGCACACCGGCTTCTGGCTCGAACGGTACCCATGCCGGGCAGATCACCAGATCGGCATCGACGTAGACCGGCATCGCGTTCGCCCGCCATGTATCGGCGACGGTCTCATCGACCTCGACCAAGCGCCACGACCACCGCGCCAGCACCTCTGATACTGCGGTTGTCACCGCGTCGACCCCGTCGCCCAACGACGTCCACAGCTCGACGCGGTCCGCCACCGAGCGCTCCTCGATCGCGACAACGCCCATCGACCACAACACATCAGAGGCGAGCTCGGCCTCGTCGGCGCGGACCGCGACCACCAGGGCGAGCACTACTCAATGCGCCGTAGCTCGGCGCGGAATCGCGCTGCCCGTTCCACATAGGTGGCCACGCCGCGTTCGATGTCTTCGCGGCGAGCCCTGCCCTCCTTGATGACGGCAGGTGTACCGACCGCCAGCGCACCTGACGGCACCATCATGTCGTTCAGGACGACGGCATTGGCAGCAACGATCGCCCAGCTGCTGACGACCACGCGATGGAGCACCACGGACCCGACCCCGATCAGGCACCACGGCTCGATCGTGCACGCCTCGAGGTGCACCATGTGGCCGATCACGCAGTCGTCGCCGATGGTCGTCGGATGTTCCGGAGTCGTGTGCACCACACAGCCGTCCTGCACGCTCGTGCGCTGGCCGATGACGATCGCGCCGTCGTCGCCACGCAGGACGGCGCACGGCCACACCGAGCTGTGCGCACCGATCGTCACGTCGCCGATCACGACTGCATCGGGGTGCACGTATGCATCAGGATGGATCGACGGAACCTGGTCACCAAGGGCATAGATGGGCACGGCATCTCACCGTAGTGAGCATCCACTTCGCAACGACAACTGCGCTTCACGGTGGAGCGAAGCGGCTCGCGCCAGATACCGTTGCGGGCCTATGTCCCGAAGGATCGAAATCGAGCTCACCAGCGCGCGCCCGGATGGAACCTGGACGTGGCGCGCTGCCGGAGCCAGAGTACCCAAAGGGGTGCTCGACGGCTCGTTGCTGCCCGATGGCGCAAAGATCGGGTCCGTACTGAAAGCCGACGCCGAGGTCGAGCTCGATGGCATGACGATCCTGTCGGTGTCGACCGGCAAGGAGAAGGCCGAGAAGGCCGGTCTGCTCGACCACATCCCCAATGACAAGCCGTTCGAGGCCGTCACACAGCAGCTGGCGCGACGAGAGCGCAGCGACAGGGGTGACCGCGGCGATCGTGGTGACCGCCCGCCGCGCCGAGACGGACCCGGTGGTGATCGCCGGCCGCGTCGCGACAATGACCGCCCACCGCGCCGTGATGGGGCGACGACCCGTACCGACCGCCCGTCGGGCGACCGCCCCGGTGGCGACCGTCCCGGAGGCAGCACCCGGCCCGACCGCGGCCCGCGCCCCGAGCGCCGCACTCGCCCCAACTTCACCGCGCCCCCCGAGCTCCCACAGCGTCCGAAGCCCAAGCGTCTCAAGCCCGGCCGCGCCCATCGCAACGCTGTGCTGGCCGACCTTCCCGAAGAGCAGCGGCCCGTGGCAGAGCGCGCCCTCCAAGGAGGGCTGCCGGCAGTGCGCCAGGCCGTCAACGAGCAGAACCAGCGACTGAAGGCCGAGGGCAAGCCAGAAGTGCCGGCCGGTGGATTGCTGTCGATGGCCGAAGGCCTCCTGCCTCGGCTCCGCGTCGCCGACTGGCTCGACCGCGCCGATGCGGCCATGGCCGACATCGAGGAGCTCGACCTGCGCGACCTTCGCAGCGTCGTAGCAGCGGGTGAAGACCCGATGGTCGCCCGCGACGAGACGACCCGCACCGTCGCCGCCGGGCTCAAGGCTGCGCTGGTGACCAAGCAGGAGAGCGAGCTGGCACTGTGGTTCGAAGACATCGATGCCGCCATCGGCGTCGGCCGAGTCATCCGGGCCCTCAAGCTGTCGTCGCAGCCTCCCAAGGCGGGCGTTCGCTTCCCATCCGAGCTCGCGATGAAGCTGGCGACGGCTACGACCGCCAACCTCACTGCCGAGGCGCTCGCTGATCGGTGGGTCGCCGTGCTCGAAGCTGCAGCGTTCTCTCCGGTACGCAGCCACATCCAGCCGACGGCCAAACCGACACAGATGTCCGACGAACTGCTGGCCACGGTCAAGCGCGTCGGCCCTCTGCTGCCGCAGATTGCCGCACTGTTCGAGATCGAGGTCACCCAGGGCGCCGCGGCTCCCAAGCCACTGCGTCCGACCCGACCAGCTGCGCCGAAGAAGGCTGCACCGAAGGCGCCAGTGGCTCCCAAGGCCGCCAAGCCAGTGACGCCCACACCCGAGCCCGCACCGCTACCCGCTCCGGAAGAGATGCTGGTCGCCGAACAAACCGAGCCGGCCGCCGCCGAAGAAGCCCCAGTCGCCGAGGAATCCCCCGTCGCCAACGAGCCAGCCACAGTCGAGGAAGCCCCGGTCGCCG
>JANPOJ010000232.1:0-2348 GCA_031427935.1 Ilumatobacteraceae bacterium
CTTGTATGTCATCGTCTTACCTCTCATCGGATCTTTGAGTGGTTCAGCGCGTCAGCCAGCCGCCATCGACGGGAAGCGTGACACCCGTTATGAACGACGCTGCGTCGGAGAGCAGGAAGGAAATGGCGGCCGCTACGTCACCGGTCTGACCGAGTCGGCCAAGTGGGACCTGCGACGTCAGCCATTCTTGCTGGCCGGGTTCGTCGAGCCGCGTCTGGAGCATGGGTGTCACGATGGGCCCGGGGGCGACAGCGTTGACACGGATGTTGTGCTCGGCCAACTCCAGCGCTGCTGCCTTGGTGAACATCGCGACGCCCGCCTTGGAGGCGCAGTAATGAGGTTGACCAGCCACGGCCGAGAACGACGTGGTCGAGCCGATATTGACGACAGCGCCTGATGTGCCTGTAGCAATCCATGATCTGGCCAGCGCCTGAACGCCCAGGAACGTGCCCGTGAGGTTCACCCGCATCACACTGTTCCACTCATCGAGGTCGAGGTCGACCAACGCTGTGCGGATACGCACGCCAGCGCAGTTGACCAAGCCGTTCACGTTTTCGTTCGCGGCGACGATCGCCGACCACTGGCCGGGATCGCCGACATCGAGCTGCTGCACCTCATCGGATCCACGAAGATCAGCGCGCACGACTGCGTGCCCCTCGCTCTCGAGCGCGGCAGACACAGCAGCCCCGATCCCCGATGCCGCTCCCGTCACGAGAACTCGAATACCGCTCCCCTTCGCTTCGAACATGTGCCACGAACAATAGTTGTGATCTGACTGCGCTCACTGGTCTGATTTTCGTAGTCGGGATGTTTCTGTGACATCGATACCTCATGCAGCTACAGAATGCCGCGGGTCGCCTACTCAAGGTCGGCGTCGGTCTGTATACCGGCCAGGGGTCCACCGCCGGCGATGCCGGATATCGCGAGACCAACGCGCTCGCGAGGGTTGCCGACGAGGCTGGTTTCGATTCGTTCTCGGTGAGCGAACACCACGGTGGGACGACGCGTACCTGCCGAGTCCGCTCGTGCTGGCTGCGCTGGCCGCACTCACCGATCGGATCGAACTCGGCGCCGGCCTCGTACTCGCCCCCCCTCTCACCCTGTGCGCCTTGCCTCTGATGTTGCCGTCCTGGACCAGTTGTCCTGCGGTCGGCTGATTCTTGGTCTCAGCTTCGGATACATCGACAAGGAGTACGACATTCGGGGTCGAGCGATCATCGAGAGCGGCACGACTCGACGACGTCATCGAGGTACTCCGTCTGGCCGGCACGAGAATGCCCTTCTCGTATACCGGGCGATTCGTCGCGCTCGACGACATTCGGGCGGCGCCACTTGTCAGACGGGCTGGTGGAGTTCCAGTCTGGTTGGCGCCTATTCCGATGAAGCTGTCCGTCGGGCAGGCGTCTCGGCCGACGGGCACCTGATCGGTCGAGGTTCGCCGCACATCATCGAGAGTGCGAACCGGATCCTTGTTGGCGTGCGACGCCCCGATGACCCGTTTTCACGCGTGCTGTCAACATCGCGGCCGTGCTCGACGAGGAAGGTGGCTCGGCGAGCTCGGCCCGCGGCGCGTTCGTCGCGGCGACAGCCGACGTACCAGAGCGTCCAACACGGTGCGAACGTGTACAGCTCGATGATTCCCGGGGTACTTCACCCTCCGGTGGGGACGAACTGTCGGAGGGCAGCATCGACTCCTATGTCCAAGATTGCGGGCAATACTGCCGACGTGGTGCTCGGCGCCAAGCGGGTCATCGACCAACTGCAGGGCTGGAGCAGCGTTCACCTCGTGCTCCGGGTGCGCTTTCCGGGAGAACCGACCGGGTGCAGGTCGAGCGTCTGCGCACGATTGAGAACAGGGTGCCCCTAGGTGCGTCGTCTATAGTCGTGATCTGTCACACTACGGTAGATCCGCACGGCGAGCCGTTCTTCGTGTGTCTCGCAGCGGAGTCGAGGGGAACGTCCATGCTGGTCATCAAGGAAGCAACGGGAGTTGCCGCGGCCTCTCTCAAGGAGCTGCCAGCGGTTGTCGAGGGTTGATCGACGAGGGTTCGTGCCGGTGGTAATGCAGCGGTCCGCGCACTGAGCGAGCGACTCGACAAGTGGTCGCCAACCTCGTTCCGGCTCTCGCAGCAGGAGATCGCCGACATCGTCGCATCCGTGCCGCCGGAGACCCTCGACGACATCAAGTTCGCACAGACCCAGATCCGGCGCTTCGCCGAGGCACAGCTGTCCACGATGAGCGACCTCGAAGTGGAGACGATCCCCGGCGTCTTCCTCGGGCACAAGAACATCCCCGTGGAGTCTGTCGGTTGCTACGTTCCGGGCGGCCGGTACCCAATGGTTGCCTC
>JANPOJ010000233.1:0-3019 GCA_031427935.1 Ilumatobacteraceae bacterium
CGCCCGCAATTCTCGGCGGCACTCCAATTCGTCATGCGGACTATCCGAGTTGGCCGATCTGGGACGAGTCTGAACGAACCGGTCTGCTCGACGTCTTGGAGCAAGGCGGCTGGTGGCAGGGCGATGGCAACGTCGCCGCCACCTTTGCCACCGAATTTGCGGCGTACCACGGAGCCGCGTACGGGATGGCCCTGACCAACGGTACACACACCATCGAAGCGGCTCTTGTCGCATGCGACATCGGCGAAGGCGACGAAGTGATTGTTCCTGGCATGACCTTCGTCGCCTCGGCGACAGCGGTGTTCGCCGTCAATGCCACGCCGGTATTGGTCGACATCGACGCCGACACCTTGTGCATCGATCCCGCTGCCGCCGAGGCAGCGATCACACCGCGAACCAAGGCGATCATCGCCGTTCACGTCGCCGGCGCGGCATGCGATCTCGACGCCCTCATCGAACTATGCAGCAGGCGCGGACTGCGGCTGATCGAAGACTGCGCCCACGCTCACGGCACCTTCTGGCACGGCCGCGGTGTCGGCTCGTGGGGCGACTTCGGCAGCTTCTCGATGCAGCGATCGAAGCTGATGACCGCCGGCGAAGGTGGCGTGCTGATCTGCAACGACGAGACACTGCGCGATCGAGCCTGGGCCTACGCCGATTGCGGTCGAGTGAAGGGCGAATGGTTCTACCAGCACACCACCGTTGGCTCGAACCTGCGCATGACCGAGTGGCAAGGTGCCGTCCTGCGGGCCCAGCTTCACCGCTTCCCCGGGCAGAACCGCATCCGCAACGAAAACGCCGTGGCCCTCAACGCCGCGCTCGACGAGATTCCAGGGATCCGCTCGCCGCGCCGGGACAGCAGGATGGACTCCCAAGGCAACTATTGCTTCATCTTCCACTACGACAGCGCACACTTCGCCGGCCTGCCGTTGCGGGCGTTCGAAGCGGCGCTTGCCGCAGAAGGTATCCCGATGGGGGTGTCGTACCCCTCCCTCAATGAACTCGCTGTGTTTCGGTCGGCGAACTTCGGTCCCCGGCTACGCACGAGTGCTCCAACCATCGACTACGCCTCGATTCGTCTTCCCCGTGCAGAGGCAGCCGCGGCTACGACGGTGTGGCTGCAGCACCGGCTGTTGCTCGCAGAACGCGAAGACGTGCTCGACGTCGCGCGGGCCGTGGCTCGCATCAGCGCCCACGCCGATCGCCTGGTGGCCGAACCGTGACGGCCTCGCTGCGACTCGCCGTCCTTGGCTACGGGTTCATCGGCGACATCCACACGCGTGCGGCCGCCGAAACCGGCCTTGACGTCACGGTTGTGTCTGGACATGACCTGGGTCGAGCGCAAGCGTTCGCCAAACGACATCACATCGTTCGTGCGACAACAGTCTGGCAAGAGGCGGTGTCGGCCGATGATGTCGATGCGGTCGTGATCGGCACACCCAACTCCCTGCATCATCCCCAGGCGTTGGCAGCCATCGCCGCCGGAAAGCACGTGCTCCTCGAAAAGCCGATGGCGTTGAACACTGTGCAGGCCGAAGAGATCGCGGCCGCTGCACAGACCGCCGGGACCACACTGCTCGTCGGGCACATGTGGCGGTACCGAGACGAGGTCATCGCCACCCGAGACCGCATCGCCTCGGGATCGATCGGCACACCGGTACGCACTCGCGGCTACGGGATACATGCCGGATGGGGACCATCGGGCTGGTTTACCGATCCGGCGTTGGCCGGCGGTGGCGCACTCATCGACATGGGAATCCACGCCATCGACACGGCGCGATTCCTGCTCGGCGACCCGCTACCAACGCGCGTTGTTGCCTCCATCGGCACATCGTTCGGCGACTACGACGTCGACGACGACGGTGTCGTGCTCATCGAATGGGCCAACGGCGTTCGCAGCGTGATCGAGTGTGGCTGGTGGCAATCCCGGCTCGACGGTGTCGAGGCCGACACCGAGGTATACGGCACCGCCGGGTACGAGCGAATCTGGCCGCAGTACACCCCGGCAACACCGCCACCTGCTGACTACGTCCATTGCGATCTACCGATGTACACGGCCCAGATGTCCGACTTTGCCCACTGTTGCAACACTGGCACCACACCGCTCGCCTCAGCCGAGGTTGGCTTGGTCGCGTTATCGATCGTTGATGCTGTTTACCGCTCAACTGGTACTGACTCGATCATCGCATGACAATGGCCCAGTTTGGCTACGAAGGGCCCAACCACAGGTACTACTGCTCGGCAGGAACGTGCGCGCCAACCTCGGAATTTCTACAACTCGGCGTTACCCGGTCGCCGGCGCAGTGACGGCACGACAGGTGTCACCAGCCCGAGTATCGATCCGGTGCCCGAGTCGTCGCGCAGCCCCACCGCCATCGGGACCGGGATCGAAGTGAGGCGTCGAATGGGCGCGTGCCTTGCTCGCCGAACACGGAACGCACGGGAGTTCGCTGGTGTCAATGATCGAGGGGACCGCGGAGTCGGCTCGATACAGCGGGGCCCGTCTGATGTGCGGCCGAACGTAGCGGTCGATCATCTGCTCGTAACGGAACGAGGTGCCCGGTCGCAGGCGTCCGCCGGGGACTACAACGTCATCGCCGAGTCCAAGGGCGGCGACAAGAATCACGTGGTCGTGGTCGACGCCCACCTCGACGCGATCTTCGGCGCCGGCATGCTCGACAACGCGTCCGGCTCGGCCACCATCCTCGACATCGCGCAGCAGATGAAGAACGTCACCCCGCGCAACAAGCTGCGCTTCATCTGGTTCGGCGGCGAGGAGCTCGGTCTGCTCGGGTCAAGCTTCTATGTGAACAACCTCAGCTCGAACGACCTCAGCCACATCGGCTACGACCTCGACGCCGACGTGATGGCCACGCCGAACTACGTGATCGGCGTGCTTGATCCGGCGGCCGTAGACCTGTTCGGCCGACAGGTCGTCTCGACGTTCCCGAACCGCGTCTACAAATCGTCCACAGTCGCTCGCGACCAGGCCATCAACTACTTCGACTCGGTCGGCCTC
>JANPOJ010000234.1:0-8391 GCA_031427935.1 Ilumatobacteraceae bacterium
GGTGCACGAGCGCCCGTGTGGTGACAGTGAGGTTCTTGCGATGCATCACCGGGTGGAGGTAGGCGCGCGCCGCGCTGAGCCGGCGGCCACGGCGGATGTTGCGGTCGAACTTGGCGAAGCCCTCCTGCTGGAAGCCGTTGACGTCGTCGGTGATGGGGAACCCGGCCTGCTGGACAGCCTCGAAGAAGGCGCCGAACAGTGGGTTGGCGGCCGGGCCACGCTCGAGCTCCAACGGGCCGCTGTGGCCGCGGTAGTGGTCGGCGCCGTCCGCGGCCAGGCAGTTCTCCATCTTCTTGAAGTACGGCAGGCAGTGGGCGTAGTCCCACGTCTCCATGCCGGGGTCCGCCGCCCAACGTTCGTAATCCAGCGGGTTGCCGCGCTGGAAGATCATCCCGTTGATGCTGCTCGATCCACCCAACACCTTGCCGCGGGCGTGGTAGATCTTGCGGCCGTTCATGAACGGCTCGGGCTCGCTCTCGTACTTCCAGTCGTAGAACTTGCTGCCGATCGGAAAGGTCAACGCGGCCGGCATGTGGATGAAGACGTCCCACTTGTAGTCGGGCCGGCCGGCCTCGAGCACCAGTACCGTGGTGCCGGCGTCGGCGCTGAGACGGTTGGCCAGCGCCGAGCCCGCGGAACCTCCGCCGACGATCACGTAGTCGAACATGGTCACTTGCCGGGCCCCTTGCTCCGATGCTGCCTCATAGCTGTACACGATCTGCAGTGGCCGCCACCAACTGACCAACCTCGTCAGCGTCGACGTCGCCGGGGAACCGGTACGCCGGGCCGTGTGCATGGATCGCACCGACGACACGACCGGCGCGGTCGCGGATCGGCGCCGCCACCGAGTTCAGCCCGTCGAGGAACTCCTCGAACGCCCACGCGTAACCCTTCGCGGCGACCTCGGCACACCTCCTGCGGATCGCCGCTGCGTCGGTCAACGTGCCGCTGGCGGCTCGTTCCAATGGCTGGTCGAGGTAGCTGTCGGCGTCGATGGCGCCGAAGGCCAACAACACCTGGCCCGACGACACGGTGTGGGCACGTAGGCGTTCGCCCGTCCAGTCGCGGACCTGCACCTGGTTGTCGGAGTCGACCTGATCGAGGTACAAGATGTCGAAGCCATCGGCAATCGACAGCCCCGCGGCCTCGCCTGTGGCCTTCACGAGCGTGTGCAGATGCGGCCGCACGGCGGCAATCAGGGTGCGACCGGGCAGCACTGCGGCAGCGATCTCGACCATGCCGCCACCGATGCGGTAGCTGCCGCCCGGTTCCATCTGCTCGACCATGCCGAGCTCTTCGAGCGTCGACAGCATCCGCGACACGGTGCTCTTGGGCAGGTTGACCCGATCGGCGACGTCGGTGACGCCGGCCGGGCCGCCCGACAGGCAGCGCAGCACCGCGAAGGCGCGCTCGACGGACTGCACTGTTGACATCAGATCACTGACATCAGGCCGGGAACGCCCCTTGCATGCGTGCAGCCTCGAGAGTGTTCTGCAACAGGCAGGCGATCGTCATCGGCCCGGTGCCACCGGGCATCGGGGTGATCGCGCCGGCGATCAGCGACACCGGTTCGAAGTCGACATCGCCGACGATGCCGCTCTCCGTGCGCGAGACACCGACATCGATCACCGTGGCCCCGGGCTTGACGTGCGCGGCGGTGATCATCCGCGCTTGGCCCGCTGCGGCGACGATGATGTCGGCCTCGCGGCAGACTTCGACGAGATCCGATGTGCGCGAGTGGGCGAGCGTGACGGTGGCGTCGACGCCTTTGCGGCCCAGCAGCAGCACCATCGGCAGACCGACCAGGGTCGAACGGCCGACCACGACGGCCCGCTTGCCCGACGTCTGGATGCCGTAACGCTCGAGCAGTCGCATCACACCGAGCGGCGTGCATCCGACGTGCCCCGGCTGGCCGCGGACCAGTCGGCCCATCGAGGCTTCGGTGAGACCGTCGACATCTTTCTCGGCCGGGATCAGGCGCAGCACCGGTTCGGCGTCGAGTCCACCCGGCAGGGGCAACTGGCACAAGATGCCGTGCACACCCGGGTCGGCGGCCAACGCGCCGATGGTGTCTTCCAACTCCGCCTGGCTGACGTTGCCGTCGACGCCGACGTGGCGAGACTGCATGCCGGCTTCGGCCGCCTTCTTCTGCTTGCTGCGCACGTAGATCTGGCTGGGCTTGTCGTCACCGACCAGCACCGTCGCCAGGCAGACGGGTGGGTTGCCTGCGGCTTCGATCTCGGCGCGCAGTTCGGCGACGATGTCGTCGCGCAGCTGCGCCCCGTTCATGATCACTGCTGTCACGCCAAAACCTCCGTCATGACAGGCCGACGATCTCGCCATTCTCGTCGAAGTCGATGATCGACGCCGCAGGGGCCGAGCCGAGGCCGGGCATGGTGGTCATGTCGCCGCAGATCGGATAGATGAAGCCGGCGCCCACCGAGGCGCGTACTTCGCGCACGTTGAGCGTGTGGCCCGTGGGGGCACCCTTCAGCGTCGGGTCGCCACTGATCGACAGGTGGGTCTTGGCGATGCAGACCGGGAGGCCGCCGAAGCCGTTCTTCTCGTAGCGGGCCAGCTGCGTGTTGGCTGCGGGCGTGTAGGTCACGCTGGCGGCACCGTAGATCTTGGTGGCGACGGACTCGATCTTCGACTTCAGCGTGCCGTCGAGCGGGTAGCAGAAGGCGAAGGTGCTGGGCTCATCGCATGCTTCGACGACGGCCTGGGCCAACTCGGTTGCACCCTTGCCGCCATCGGAGAAGTGCGTGCACACCGCGACGCGGGCCCCGACCGATTCGGCGATCTCGCGGATCGCCTGGTGCTCGGAGTCGAAGTCGCTGGGGAAGGCGTTGATGGCCACGACCGGCGACACGCCATGGACCTTCACGTTCTCGATCTGCTTGATCAGGTTGGCGGCCCCGGCGCGCACGTCGTCGGGGTTCTCGGCCAGCAGTTCCGGCGGCAGCGGCTTGCCGGCGACGATCTTGAACTTGCCGCTGTGAGCCTTCAGGGCCCGCACGGTGGCAACCAGCACCGCAGCATCGGGGACCATGCCCGAGTTGCGGCACTTGATGTTGAAGAACCGTTCGGCCCCCATGTCGGCACCGAAACCGGCTTCGGTGATCAGGTAGTCGCCAGTGTGGATGCCGATCAGGTCACCGATGATCGACGAGTTGCCGTGGGCGATGTTGCCGAATGGGCCGGCATGCACGATCACGGGAGTGTGCTCGAGGGTCTGCAGCAGGTTGGGCTTCAGCGCCTCGCGCATGATCACTGCCATCGCGCCGGCACCCTTGATCTGCTCGGCCGTCACCGGCTCGCCGGCCTTGTTGTACCCGACGACGATGCGCCCGAGTCGAGCTCGCAGGTCGGCCGGCGAGGTCGCCAGCGCCAGGATGGCCATCACTTCGGAGGCTGCGGTGATGTCGAACCCGGTCTGACGGGTGACACCATCGGCCTTGCCGCCGAGGCCGACGATGATGTTGCGCAGCGCCCGGTCGTTGACGTCGAGCACGCGCCGCCAGGTGATGTTGTGGATGTCGAGGTCGAGTGCGTTGCCCTGGTGCAGGTGGTTGTCGACCATGGCCGACAACAGGTTGTGGGCTGCGGTGACCGCGTGGAAGTCGCCGGTGAGGTGCAGGTTCAGCAACTCCATCGGGATCACCTGGCTGTATCCGCCGCCGGCGGCGCCACCCTTGATGCCGAAGGTCGGGCCCATCGACGGTTGACGCAGGCTGATCGTGGCCAACTTGCCGATGTGCTTCATCGCCATGCCGAGGCCGACGGTCGTCGTGGTCTTGCCCTCGCCCAGCGGTGTCGGGGTGATGGCTGTGACCACCACGTACTTGGCCTTCGGGGCGATCCGCCAACTCCTCGATGGCCTCGAGCTTGATCTTGGCCAGGTCGTCGCCGTGGGCCTCGAGCAGGTGCGGGCCGATCCCCATCTGCGCGGCGATCTCGGTGAGCGGCACAAGCTTGCCGGCGCGGGCGATTTCGAGGTCTGATGGAAACGCCACTGGTTGACTCCTTTGTCAGGCCGAACGGTCAGTCCGTCGTTTGCGGCTCAGGATTCCACTCTACGGAACCTGCCCACGATGCGGAATACTAGTCGATCGCAGCGATGGTGCTGCCACCGAAGACCTGCCCGGTCGGCACGACCTCGAGCCGGGTCACGTCGACATGGATCGGCATGGTCAGCGCCATGCCGACCAGGGCAGCGATGTCGGCCGGCTGGATCGCCGTTGCCCCCGAGTAGAGGCGGTCGACCGCGGCATCGTGGCCTCCCATCGCATCGTCGTAGAGGTTGGTCTCGACGCGGCCGGGGGCCAGCACGGTCACGCGCACCGCTGTGCCGTGCAGGTCGAGCCGCAACCCGTCGGCGAACGAATTGAGTGCCGCTTTGGTGGCCGAGTAGAGCGCGCTGTTGGCCGTCGGTCGGGTACCGGCGATCGAACCGGTGAACACGATGTGCCCGCGGTTGCGGCGCACCATGCCCGGCAGCAACGACAACGTGGCGTGCGCCGCGGCGCGCAAGTTGATGTCGATCAGGGCGTCGGCAACAGCGGTGCTCGACAGCTGCGCTGGCTGCAGGTCTCCGATGATTCCGGCATTGTTGACGAGCACGTCTGCGTCGAGGTCGCTGATGATCGCCGACAGCATGGCCGCGTCGCGCACATCGACTCCATGCACCGTGACCCCCTCGATCCCGCGCAACGCGTCGAGCGCCGCGTCGGCCAGCGCCAAGGCGTGCACGTGCATGCCCAGACGGACGAGCTCGGTGGCGATCGCCCTGCCGATGCCGCCCGAGGCCCCGGTCACCACGGCGGTGCTGTAGGCAGTCACAGGTCTTTGCACAGTCGCAGGGCGTCGTAGATCGCGGCGTGGATGTTGCGCCCGGCGACGGCGTCGCCGATGCGGAACAGTTGGAAGCCCTCGTGGGTGATCGGTTGGGGAGTACCGGTAACCAGCGCCGTGTAGTCGACTTCGCCGCCGTTGCAGGAGCCTTTCACCAGGGCGTGGTACAGCTCGTCGTTGGCCAGCACGCCATGGTCGACGACAACCGCATCGACCGTGCGCGTGTGTCGCACCGCCGAGTGGTCACTGCCGATCTCGACGACCAGCCGACCGTTGTCGCGACGCACCGTTCGCACCCGTTGGTTCAACGTGATGCGCGTGTCGGTCTCGTTGAACGCACGCGCATACGGCACCATGTTCATGCCGCCGACATCGACGCCGACGGTTCGCTCCGGTGTGACGATCTCGAGGTGTGCACCCGATCGGGCCAGCATCTCCGCTGTTGTCATGGCTGAGTGCGTGCCGTCGTCGTCGTACAGCAACACGTCGCCGCTGAGCCGCGCATCACCGCCGATCACATCCCAGGCCGACACCGTCAGGTCGATGCCCGATTCGAGCTCCGGGCTCTGTGGCAACCCGCCCGTTGCGACGATGACGACGTCTGGTCGCAGGTCACCGACGATGTGTTCGTCGGCGTAGGTGTCGACTCGCACGTCGACACCCAGCCGAGCCAGCTCGCGGTCGCGCCACTCGATGATCCCGAGCAGGTCCTTGCGTCGGGGGTTGCGCGCGGCCAGGCGGATCTGCCCTCCGGTCCATGGCATCGCCTCGAGCAGCACGACGTCGTGCCTGCGCTCGGCGCAGATTCGTGCTGCCTCCAAACCACCAGGGCCACCACCGACCACGACGACCCGACGACGTCTCGGCGCGGTCGCGATCACGTGCGGCATGGTCAGTTCCCGACCGGTCGCCGCGTTGTGGATGCACAGCGCCTCACCCGCCTGGTAGATGCGATCGAGGCAGTAGGTCGCCCCGACGCACGGCCGGATCGTGTGCTCGAGGCCGAGCTCGATCTTGCGAACGAGGTGCGGCTCGGCCATCTGGGCGCGGGTCATGCCGACCATGTCGACGAGGCCTTCGGAAATCGCGTGGCGAGCGGTGGAGACATCGTCGACCTTCGAGGCGTGCAGCACCGCGAGCCCAGTCTCGGCCCGGACCATTCCGGCGAACTCGAGGTGCGGCGCCGAGCGCATGCCGTGGATCGGGATCACCTCGGTCAGCACAGCGTCGTTGACGATGGTGCCGCGGATCACGTTGACGAAGTCGATCAGTTGCTCGCCCGCCAGGCGACGCAGGATCTCCAGCCCGACGGGGGTGTCGATGCCGACTTCCAGCCGCTCGTCGACCGCCATGCGGATGCCGACGATGTAGTCACTGCCGACTCGTTCGCGAATCGCCCGCAGTACCCGCAGCGGGAAGCGCATGCGGTTCTCGAACGAGCCGCCGTACTCATCGTCGCGACGGTTGGTGGCCGGCGACCAGAACTGGTCGAAGAGGTGGCCGTACGCCTCGATCTCGATGCCGTCCATGCCACCGGTCTGCATCCGTTCCGCAGCGTCGGCGTAGTGGCCGACGATGCGGTCGATGTCCCACAACTCGGCGACCTTCGGATGGGATCGGTGGGCCGGTTCGCGCAGCGCCGACGGTGCGACCACGGGCAGCCAATCGTCCTGCCCCCAGCCCGTGCGCCGCCCGAGATGACTGATCTGGATCATCGCCGCCGCGCCGTGCTCGTGGATGCCGTCGGTCATCGCCCGGATCCAGGGCACGATCGCGTCGTCGTAGGCGTGCAGGTTGCCGAACGCCGGTGGGCTGTCGGGCGACACGACTGCGGTGCCGGCGGTCATCGTCATGGCCAGGCCGCCCTTGGCCTTCTCCACGTGGTACAGCCGGTAGCGATCCTTGGGCATGCCGTCTTCGCTGTACGCCGGCTCGTGCGACGACGAGAACACACGATTCTTCAGCCGAAGTTGCTTGATGGTGAACGGCTGGAGCAACGGATCCGAAGTCACGGTTACTTCTTACAAGGTCTGTCCACTCGCCGCTGGACGGAACGGGGCGATGGGTCTAGGTTGCTCTCGAGGGGACTCTCAGCGCCTATGGGTGCACATAGCTGTGGAGGATCAACCGTGATCGATACCCTTCGACCATTCCGGCAGGCACGGCGGCTGCGCCGTGCCGGCGTGTTCGGTTCGTTGTTGTTGCTGTTGGTGGGGTTGGTGGTACCCGCCAGCCCAGCCGTGGCATCGCGTCACGACGGTAACGAGACGTCGCCCGTGCTGTTCTTCGTGTCGGATGGCATGCGCCAGGACCTCATCGAGGAATACGCGCAGCAGGGTGTCGTGCCGGGCTTCCGCGATCTGTTGCGCAAGGGCGTGAAAGCCGCCGACAACGGGTTGCTGACCCAGGCTCCGCCGAACACCGGCGCTGGTTGGTTCACTCTGGCGACGGGGGCGTGGCCTGCCGTGACCGGCTCGACCAACAACACGTTCCACATCAACGGCCGGCCGTTCGGCAACCGCACGACGGCCTTCGACCCCGGCGTGCTGCAAGCCGAGACCATCGCCCAATCGGCTGAACGCGGTGGCCTGAAGGTGGCCCAGATCGAATGGGCCGGCGGCCGTGGCGGCGCCATCAGCGGGCCGACGCTCGACTTCCGCACGTTCCTGTCGGGCCGCGGGGTTGTCACCAACTACGTCTCGCCGACCGATCTCCCCAAGTTCGTCGCCTCGTTCGGGGTGCAGTACGACCATCCGGCTGGGTTCGCCGGCCAGGCGCCGTTTCCCCAGGCGGCCCCATCGCCGGCGACCGGTTGGACCAGCGTTCCGGCCTCGTTCAGCCCGGCGATGGAGATGCGGCTGCGCGTGCTGGACTTCGGCACCGACAAGTACGGCCTCAACGCCTACATCTACGACAGCACCAACGACCATCGCACCAACTACGACCGCGTGCTGTTCTCGCGGACGAAGTCGAGTGCCGATCAGGTCGCTGACCTGCGCGAGGGCCAGTTGGCCGACGTGAAGGTGGTCGTGCAAGGTGGTGCGCTGGCCGGCAAGACGGCGGCGATGCTGGTGAAGGTCGAGAAGATGTCGAAGGACCTCTCGCAGGTGCGGCTGTTCCACACCTCCGTGACCCGGGCGATCGCCACCTGGCCGACGTGGCCGGGCGAGCCTGGATTCACCGGCACCTTCGAGGACTACATCGCCGCCACGTTCCCGTCGTCGCAGGCCGGCGATTTCGCCGTCGTGGAATCCGGCATCGTCAGCGAAGAGACGTACATGGATCAAGCGATGTACTGGGAGACGGCCTATCAGCCGATCATCAAGTACGTGCTCGACACGTACCAACCCGATCTGGCGATGGTCGGGTACCCGGTCACCGACGAGGTCTCGCACCAGTTCCTCGGCCTCATCACCAAGACGCTGCCGAACGGTGCAGCCAACCCGGCCTACGACGACGTCGAGGTCAACGGCACACCCGACGGTCGAGTCCGCCAACGTGAAGGCTTCATCCGCCGCGCGTACGCAGGCTCCGACG
>JANPOJ010000235.1:0-7973 GCA_031427935.1 Ilumatobacteraceae bacterium
CACAGGGAGACCGTCTCGTCATCGGCGGACTTCCGAGCCACGACACCAACGGCTCTGGCGAACCACAGAGGGGGACACTCGAATTCACAATCGCACATTCCCCAGGGAGTGCGACGGGCTCGATCCACCCTCGTCTCCACCAGCCTTCCGCGCTTGGCACCGTGAATCAGCCAGTATGAAGAAGTATGATTTCCACATGCCCGTGGAGCGCATCACCGTCTCTCTGGAGGCTGAACTCGCTTCGGCAGTCCGCGATGCAGCGGATGCCGACGCTCGGAACGTGTCGTCGTGGTTGGCCGATGCAGCTCGTCGTCAACTTGCGGCGCGGGGTCTTCGAGAGGTGGTTGCCGCGTGGGAGGCGGAGCACGGTGCGTTCGACGATGCTGAGCTCGTCGCCGCCCGGGCGCGAGTTGGAGCGTGACGGCGCTCGTTCTCGACGCCGGCGCACTGATCGCTTTGGATCGCAACGACCGAGGCGCGTGGGCGATGCTGCGGGTTGCCGCGGACGATGCCTCGACGGTTCACCTACCGGCGGGTGCGATCGCTCAGGCATGGCGTGATGGTCGCCGTCAGGCATTGCTTTCTCGGGCTTTGGCGCATTGCGACGAGGTGCCACTTGACGGCGTAGTCGCGCGAGCGGCGGGCTTGCTGTGCGGGCGAGCAGGCACAGCTGATGTCATCGATGCCTCGGTCGCGTTGACGGCTGCCGGAGTCGCAAGGCACGAGGCGGTCGCGATTGTGACCTCGGATCCCGATGACATGCGCCGGCTGGTGTCGGTGCTTGATGTCGTCGCCCGAATCGTTCAAGTCTGACGAGCGGTTGCGATGGCAAGGCCGCTGGTCACGATCGCCACGGCAATGACCGGCTTCCTCGAGTGCGGACGCGATGGTGTCACATCGTGACCGTCTCCACGACGGTTGGGCTACGGCCGCTGTCGGTCGACCCTCACATCGCCACCTCTCGTTTGCGGAGTCGCATCAACACTTGAACGACCGTCCACAGCGGGGCCACGATCAACACGATCCGCGCTGCGGTGACATCGCGTTGAGCGATGGCGAGCCACATCATCGAGGCCAGCCAAGCGACCATGAAGGTCAGCGACACTGGGCGGTGTTCGCGCACTGATACGGGATGGGCGAACTGCACCTTGGTGAGAGTGAGTGCGCAGAAGATGATGCAGATCGTCAGCGTCACCCACGGGTTCGGGTGCAGCAGGAAGAGGGTCGGAACGATCATGTTCCATTCGGCCGGGAAGCCGTTGAACCACCCGTCCTCAGTTTCCTGGTCGGTGCGCGACATCCACAGCGCGCTGACCATCAGGATCGCGAAGCCGAGCGGGCCGACGGTCTTGGACGGCAGCACGTCGAACTTGCAGAGGAACGCAACCGGAACGATCGTGCAGGTGAAGTAGTCGATGATCAGATCGAGCGAGTTGCCGTTGAGCGTGGGGATGCGGTTGCGGACGTCGAGCTTGCGGGCGATGGGCCCATCGATGCCGTCGAGCAACAACGCACCGATCAACCACAGGATGGCGGCGCGGGCGTGCCCATCGATGACGGAGTTCAGGCCCACGAAGCCGACGACCACCCCACTGGCCGTCAGGGCATGCACTGCCCACGCGGCTCGGATGTGCCGATCGCTGTACTCGATGGGAGCGGCGGAGGTTGGCGGAGGCGAGGTCACTGGACAGTGATACCCGATGGCATGTCACTCCACACCGTTATGGTGCCAACCATGTCAGCACAGAACCGAGCCCGCGCCATTCCGGCGTACGTGATCGGGGTGGTCAGCGCGGCGCTGGTGTTCGTGGTCGGTCTGCTGGGCAGGCACGTCGACGGATCGGCCGCCGTGTTCAGTGGCGGCTACCTCCACGTGGGTGTCGCCCTCGGCTGGGCGGTGTGCGCCGGGTTGATCGCCCTCGTCGTGACCCGGTACCTGCACATCGTCGCCAACGTCGACGAGGGATCGGGCCTGGCTGTGGGATACGACGCGCTGCCGGTCGTGCTGCTCGCGGCGTGGGTCGTGACGATTGCCGCGGTGGCCACGCACCACTGGTTGCTTGCGGCGATCGGGGCAGTCTTGATCGCGTACCACCTCTGGCTGGTCGTGCCGCGACTGCTTGTCGCTCGGCGGCCGAAGTGGGCAAAGCGGGCGCCGACGCTCGACATCGTCGTGGCCAACGTCTTCATCGACAACAAGACACCGCACGACGCAGCACGCCAACTCGTCAGCACGGTGGCCGACATCGTCATCGTGGTCGAGTCGACATCGGCCTTCATGGCCATCTTCGACGAGGTCGGCGGCAGCGACGCGTATCCCCACCGGGTCAGTGACCCCGACGACCACAGCGACTACGCGGTCACCGTGGCCAGCAAGCATGAGCTCGGCCCGCGGTCGCAGATGACGACCATCGGCCCGCTGCGATTGGCGATCGCCGACGTCACCGTCAACGGTGTCAGCACGCTCGTCGTTGCCTTGAACCCGATGGCCACGGTCGACCCGGGCGGGCACGAGACCTGGAAGGAGCAGATCGAGGCCCTGAAGGAGTTCGTCCCCACGATCACCGGCCCCCTGATCATCGCCGGCGACCTCAACACGACGCGGTACCGGCCGGAGTTCGAGGAACTGCTCGAGCTCGGGTTGACCGACGCAATCGATGCGCTCGGCAAAGGGCTCAACCCGTCGTTCAAACTCGGTGCCGACGGTGTGCTGGGCACGGTCGGCGCGGTCGCTCGACTCGATCACGCGTTGGTCAACGACATGGCCTTCCCGCGCACAGTCGAGAACCTCGAACCGTTCGGCAGCGATCACCTCCCGTTCAAGCTGAAGGTCGCCATACGGGCCGCCGGGGTGGTCACACCCTGACCGTCGCCACGACGGTCACGCGACGACAGCTGGTTCGAGGAGAATGTGCCACATGACCTACTCGTCCGAGCAGACGCCTGTAGAGCGCTCCACTAACCTGAGTCGATGTTGTGACCAACCACCCTTTCAAGCCCCTACGCCATCGAGCGGTGCGGCTGCTGTGGGGTGCTGCTGTGGTCAGCGATGTCGGAACGTGGGTGCAACTGATCGTCGTCGGCAGCCTCGTGGCGGCCAGTACGGGGTCCGCTATCCAGACCGGATTGGTCGCGCTGGCCACCTTCACGCCGCAGGCTCTTGCCTCGCCGGTCGGCGGGCTGCTGGCTGATCGCTTCGATCGTCGCAAGGTCTTCGCCACTGCCTTGATGGTGCAGGCCCTGGTCACGGCGGTGTTGGCCGTGACGCTCGGTCTCGGCGTGCGAACCCCTGCGATCCTGATCCTGTTGATCCTCCTCGCCAGTGCGGCGGGGGCGATGGGCGCGCCGGCGTACGCAGCCATGCTCCCCAACTTGGTGCCGCCTGAAGAGTTCCTGGCGATGGTGTCGTTGGGGGTCTACTCGTGGAACAGCGGCCGCATCATCGGCCCACTGTTGGGGACTGCGCTGGTGTTGACGGTCGGCCCGGCGTGGACGATCGGTTTCAATGCAGCCTCGTTCGTGGTTCTGGCGACGGCGGTGACCTTGGTTCGTCGCTCCTTCCGACCCGAGCACAGTGACGGCTCGATCACCGATCGCCTCGTCGGCGGGTTGCGGACCGCCCGAACAACACCCGGCTGTTGGCACGGCATCGCCCTGCTCGTGCTGTTCAACCTCACGATCGTGCCGTTCATGGGCCTCATCCCCATCTACGCCCGATCGGAATACCACGGTGGTACTGGCCTGGCCGGAATGGTCGCGTCGGCGCAGGGAATCGGGGCCATCATCGGCGGCGTCACCGTGACCGTGCTGGCCCATCGTCACCCGCGATCACTGCTGATCGGACGGCTGATCATGATGTCGGCGCTGGGGCTCGGTCTCTACGCAGCCGCTCCGAGCCCGGTGTGGGTCGTGTGTGCGTCGGGGTTGCTCGGCGGCGCGGCCGCAGGTCTCTACATCTCCTCGTCGACGATCATCCAGCGGGACTCGCCCGAAGGAAGCCGGGGCAGGGTGATGTCGATCATGCAGTCGGCGCAAGGTGTTTCGTACGGAATCGGGTTGCTGTTCATCGGCTCGATCGGCGACGCCACCAACCTGCACCTCGCCTTCGGGGTCGGTGCGGTGCTGCTGCTTGCCGGCTTCGGGCTGCTCACGCTGCGGTCTCGCCACTGGCGCTCCGCAGTCGATGGTCACGAGACTGTTCGTCGCCCCAACATCGCCCTGGCCTGAACGCCGACGCTCACGGCCAGGCGAGGGCCACGACGACGATCAGTGCGCCGAGGGCGACCGCCAGAGCGGGTCCGAACTGGTGGAGCAGCGGGCGAACGTTCTCACGGCGGATGAACACGGCGCCGTAGACCAAGAGCACGGCCACCACGACCAGAACGACGAACAAACCGAGCGACAGTCCGGCGCCCTTGGTGCACTTCTCTCCGTGAGGTGTGAGACAGATGTCTCTGGCGATGTGCACTACGGGCTCAGCACCACATCGATCTGACGTCGTTCGTCATCTGCGTCGGGATCCGCCTGGCGGTTGCGCTTCACCTCGTACATGGCATCATCGGCGGCGGCCAGCAGCGCGGCCCGGCTGTACCCGACGTTGCGTGTCTCGGCGATGCCGATGCTTGCCGGGCAGGTGACGACGATGTCGGGAACCAAATGCATCGGCGCGGAGAGTGCCCGGTCGATGCGCTGGATGAGATTGAGCGAGTTCGGGTCGTTGGGCTCGTAGACGATCACGAACTCATCCCCGCCGATGCGGGCGACGGTGTCGGTGTTGCGGACCGTGGCCACCAACCGCGCGGCGGTCTCGCACAGCACCAGGTCGCCGACATCGTGGCCGTAGGTGTCGTTCACCTTCTTGAAGCTGTCGAGATCGAGGAAGGCGACTGCCAGCGGCAGGCCGTTGCGCTCGGTGCGTGCCAGGTCTGCGTCGAGCAACTCGTTGAACAGGCGCCGGTTGGCCAACCCGGTCAGCGGATCGCGCAGGGCGAGGGCGGCCATCGAGTCCTGCAGCTCGCGAAGCTCGGTCACGTCTCGGCTCACACCCTGCAACCCGCCGATCACGTTCGTGGTCCGGGTCTCGCCGATGACGACCGAGCCGTTGGCGTGGCGGAAGCGGAAGTCGTACTGCTCCAGTGTCCGCTCGCCGACCAGCGCCCTGGCGATTGCAGATCGGCCGTCGTCGTCGAGGATGTCGAGCATCCTGGTGAAGTCGTGCAGGAAGTACGACGGCGGGTAGCCGAGGATGCTCTCCACCGACGGACTCATGTAGTCGAAGTGCGGGGACGGCTCGACAATGAGGCGCCACACGACGTCGGCGGACTTGTCGGCCAGATCACGGAACCGGGCCTCGCTCTCGGCGAGCTTGATCTCGGTGTCGCGACGCTCGGTGACATCGCGACCGATCGAGAGCACCTCAGGCCCATCGGGCCCGATGAGGTACCGGTCGATCCACTCCAACCACTGGTCGGGAGCATTCGGGACAGCCCGGGCCACGCTGTCGACCAGGATCGGGTTGTCGGGGCCGAGCAGGGCGAGCTGCTGATGAAGACCATCCATCTCGTCGTCGGACAGGAACTCTTCCAGCGACCGGCCCACGGCGTCGTTCGGTTCGACGTTGTACTGCGCACCCCATGCAGCGTTGCAGTAGACGACCGCCAGATCCGAGAGGCGATACCGGTTCACCCGCTCGGGCAATGCATCGAGCATTGCGGCGGCGTGCTCGACGGCGAGTTGATGCTCACGCAACGAACGGGTGAGGCTTCGCGCATCCGCGACGAGGCCGTGCAAGGTCACCCCCATGCCTGCGCCAACGACGACGAACACGATGATGGAGACGCCCCCGAGGTCCGATGGCTGAGCGTGACCGTGCGATGTTGCCAGCCAGAGCCCGGCAGCCGTCATCGCCGCCGCCGCGAGCACCGCGTTGCGGTTCTCGTAGATGGCCAGCCACATCAGTGGCAGCACGGCCATCGTGACGTAGGCCGACTCGATGCCGGTCCCGGTCCCCGCCGCCAGCAACAACGTCGCCACGAGGAACAGGAACGGAGGGATCAACTGCGCGGCACGGGCAAATCGGTACCAAGGAAAGAACAGCGCCGTCGGGATCATCAGGGCACCGAGTGCCGACCCGGCGACTGCGAGGGTGGGATGGACCCACGATGTTGCCGGAACCGCCACCATCATGCTGAGTGCGGCAGTGATCGCGAACGGCCTGGCACGGTTCAGGCGCCCATCGCCGACCAGCGGCCCATGAGGGCAGTCGACGAGGTGCACGCTGCGCGCGGCTGACCGGCTCACGGTGTCATCACCTGTCTTCGACGAACCTGGTCAACGCGACGACTCCTCGGTCTCGAGCCACGGGGACCCCGACAATCGCGGCCCGTCTCGCGGTCTGACCCGCGTCGATGGGATCAACTGTCACTATCACCACTTCTCGTTTCTGGTCTCATACCCAACTATCGGCGCGAACTGACCATTTGCAGAGAGGAAAAAGTCCTGCAGGTGAAAGGAATGAGGTAATCCACATGACCCGCAGCGACGAACGAGCCATATGAACGCAGGGTGTGGTCGATGACGCCGGGAGGTGATGTGAATCGTGTCGTGGCGCGAGGTTTTGGTGCAATGCTGATCCTCATCGGGATCGCCGGGTTTCTTGTCCCGGCGAAGAAGGCGCCGACCAGTGGTGCCCCGGCGTACAACGTGTTTCACCTGGTCTTCGGTGTGATCGGGATCGGGGCGTCACGTCGTCGCCGAACGGCTCGGGCGTTCAACGTCGGCTTCGGCGCGATCGACCTCTACCAGGCGGTCGCCAGCCGGCGCGGAATGTTCCCGCAGCGGTGGTTTCGGTGGAGGACCGCCGACGACGTGCTGCACGTCGTCGTCGGCGCAGGTCTGGTCGCTGTCGGCCTCGGGTGGCGCGTCACCGAGTCGCGCTGATCCGCTATCCATCGCGTGGCGAATGTGAACAGAGACCGAGGTCGATCAAAGCAGGGAGAGTGTGATGTTGCAGGCAAAACAGCTTCCATCGATGCGAGGGAGTGAGGTCGAGGCCTTGTTCGCCAAGGCCGATGCCGGGACCATCCCGGTGGGCAAGGGGAACGGCCAGGCGCTGATCGCCACCGGTTCTGTGGTCGCCCGTCCGTTGCTGGCGTTCGTGCGCCGCTTGGCGTGGCGCGGCAAGGAGTTCGACGCCCAGGGCCGCCGCCTGCGCAACCTGATCAGCCCGTTCGCACTGCGGGCCATCACCGCCGATGTGTACATCGGCGAGAGCCGTCTCGATGGTCGGCCATGCATCGTGCTGGACTACTCGAAGACCTCGCGTGTGGCCGGTTGGGTGCGCGACGAGATCCGCGAAGTGGAACCAGGGTTGTACGTCGGACTGGTCTACGTGCGGTCGCGCCAGGCCCCGTTGCGGTTCTCCTTGGAGTTCGCCACCGCTGCGCGGATCGAGCACGCAGCGAGCACCGAGGCGGCGCACTACGGATCGTCGGTGTAGATCACGAAGCCGCGCCCACGCGCGGTGCTGATGCAGATGTTGAGCTCGGCGATGCGTCCTCGCAACCGCTGCACCACGTAGTCGAGGGACCGTCCTCCCGGGACGGTGCCGTTGGGCCACAGCAGTTGCTCCAAGTCGCCACGACCGACGACGTGCCCGGCATGCTCGAGCAGGCACGTGACGATCTTCGCTTCCGACGGGCTCAACGACACTGCGGCGCCGGCCCGTCGCAGCACTCGATCCTCGCCGATGGTCGGTGCCGCGGACGCGTACTCCGCCAACCGTTCGAGCAGCCGTTCCGCCCGAGCGACCAGGTCGGCCTCCGCCGCCGTCGCGCTGGCCCAGTCCTCGCCGAGCCCCAATGGGTGTGGTGGTTCGCTGTACGTGTCGACCAGCAAGAGCCGCGGCACACCGGCCCGGGCGAGGGCGGATCGCAGCGACGCTTGCTGCGGCCACGCGACAAGCTCGACGCCGA
>JANPOJ010000236.1:0-17895 GCA_031427935.1 Ilumatobacteraceae bacterium
ACTGGGCGCTGTCCGAATTGACCGACACGGGTCCGCGCCACGTGATCTGGACGCTGCAGTGGAACCTGACACGCAACAGCGGCATGGCGTTCTCGAAGGCCCAAGGCATCGGCCCGGTGATCGGGATCGCCGCGTTGCTCGTCGTGGTGTGGCTGGCATGGACCAGTCGCATGCTGACGGCGCGGACCACGCGTGTCGCGGCGGGGCTGATCGCCGGGGGAGCGATCGGGAACCTCGCCGACCGGCTGTTCCGAGGTGACCGCATCCTTCACGGGGCCGTCGTCGACTTCATCGACTTCCAATGGTTCCCGATCTTCAATGTCGCAGACATGGCGATCGACATCGGCGGCGCACTGTTCGTGTCGTGGACCGTGTTCGGGCATCGCCGGGGGCGAGCGGCATGATCCACGAGGAGATCCCGCCCGCACTGGCCGGCGAGCGCCTCGATCGCATCGTCGCGCTCGTCACCGAGGCCAGTCGCGCCGATGCAGCCACGCTCGTCGCCATCGGCGGGGCGATGGTCGACGGCACGGTCGTCACGTCGGGCAAGCAGCGACTGCAGCTCGGCCAGATCATTGATGTCGACGAGACCCGCCTGCCGACCACCGACTTGCCGGTCGCCGACGCTTCGGTGAAGTACACGGTGGTCTACGAGGACGAGCACGTGATCGTCGTCGACAAGCCGGCCGGGCTCGTGGTGCACCCGGGCGCCGGCAACCCCACTGGCACGTTGGTCAACGGCCTGCTGGCGAGGTATCCGGAGCTCGCGGGCATCGGCGAGTCACACCGCCCCGGCATCGTGCATCGTCTCGACATCGGCACGTCTGGCTTGATGGTGGTCGCCCACTCGGTCCGGGCCTACCACTCGCTCGTCTACGCCCTCGCCCAGCGTGACGTCGCCAGGGTCTACCGCACCTTGGTGTGGGGTCACTTGGCGAACCCCCACGGCGTGATCGACGCGCCGATCGGGCGCGACCATCGCGACCCGATGCGGATGGCCGTGGTGGTCGACGGCAAGTCGGCGCGTACCCGCTACGAGCTGCTCGCCGAGTACGGCACGCCGGTCGAGGCGAGTTCGTTGGAGTGCCGGTTGGAATCCGGGCGTACGCACCAGATCCGCGTGCACCTCGCCGCGATCGGTCATCCAGTCGTCGGCGACGGCACCTACGGCGGTATCCGGCACGGCATCTCGACGCCGCGGCCGTTCCTTCATGCCGCCGAGCTGGAGTTCGTCCACCCCGGCAACGGCGAACCGATGTCGTTCTCCTCGCCGCTGCCAGATGACCTGGCAACCGTCGAGGCGCAACTCACAACGTAGCGAGGCCGTCCTCGAGGCGAGCTTCAGGCCATGGAGCCACACCTCGGGCTGCATCGGCGACCGATTGCAACGTGAACCCCCTCGAGAAGGCGCTTCATCTGCTCGCCGGCGGACTTCCAGATGGCCAGCAGCACGCACTGACCCTCGTGGTCGCACGAGCCGTCCTGGTGTGGCTCGCCGAAGTCGCCGAGGCTGATCGGGCCGTCGACAGCCGAGAGGATCTCACCGATGCGGATATCGGCGGGGCTGCGGGCCAGCACATATCCGCCACCCACACCGCGCTTGGATTTCACCAGACCTGCGCCTTTGAGGGCCAGCAGGATCTGCTCGAGGTATGGCTGGGGGATGGCGGTTCGTTCGGCGATGTCGCGCACGGAGGTGGGCCCGGCTCCGTCCATGTGCAGCGCCAGAGAGAGAAGGGCTCGGCAGGCGTAGTCGCCTTTGCTGGAAACGCGCACCCCATCATCGTACGGCCTTCGGCGCGGTGTGGAGGGAATCCCGGCTGGCGCACACCGACTGCGAGGTGCTGGACTGACGTTCCCCGTGAATGACCAACCGATCCTCCCCGACTATTCCGGCGCGAACGTGCGCGCGATCGTGCCGACCCTGTTGGCTCCGCACCGGGGTGCCGATCGGGCGTGGATGCCGGCTCCGGTGCGCGACGCCGCTCAAGTCGTGATCCTGGTGCTCGACGGGCTCGGCTGGGAACAGTTCCTCGAACATCGCCAGCACATGCCGACCCTCGGCGCCTTCGAGGGTGGGCCGATCACGACGGTCGCCCCATCGACGACCGCCACGGCGTTGACGTCGATCACGACCGGCCTGACGCCGGGTGAGCACGGATTGGTCGGCTATCGGATGGATGTCGGCGGCGAGGTGCTGAACGTGCTGCGCTGGGCAACCGAGGCCGGCGATGCCCGTCGCAAGCATGAACCGAAACGAGTGCAACCGTTCGCGCCCTTCATGGGCGAACCCGTGCCGGTCGTGACCAAGGCCGACTTCGAGCGGACGGCGTTCACGGAGGCTCATCTGCGCGGTGGGCGGATGGTGGGATGGCGCGCTGCATCGAGTCTTGCCGTCACCGTCGGTGAGTTGCTCCGCGAAGGCGAGCCGTTGATCTACGCCTACTACGACGGCATCGACAAGATCGCCCACGAGCGTGGGTTCGGTGCGTACTACGAGGCCGAGCTGCGATCCGCCGACGACATCGTCGAGCAGGTTCGCGCCCAACTCACCGACGGTGCCGCCCTGCTCGTGACCGCCGACCACGGCCAAGTCGACGTGGGGATCAACATCCGGCCGATGGCCGACGACGTGCAGAAGCTGACTCGGCACCTCTCTGGCGAGGGGCGGTTCCGATGGCTCCATGCGCGCCCCGGCGCGGCAGATGAGCTTCTGGAGGCAGCACAGAGCGCGCATCGCGATGTTGCCTGGGTGATGAGCCGTCAGGAGTTGATCGAGGGCGGCTGGTTCGGATCCGTTGTCAGTCCACCCGTTGCCGCACGCTTGGGTGACGTGGCGCTGATCACCAAAGCCCCGACCAGCTTCCTCGACCCGGCCGACAGTGGGCCGTATCCACTGGTTTGTCGGCACGGGTCGCTCACATCTGCTGAGATGCTGGTGCCATTGTTGGCCAGCACGTCGTGAAGTCACCCACTACCAAGGAGCACCCGATGGCGATCGAAGAACCCACAGCCGAAGCGGCGGAAGTGGTCGTCGCGCCGCAGCCCGAGCCGGAGCTGATGGAGACCGTCACGGCACCCGCCAAGGTGATGCGCATCGGCTCGATGGTCAAGCAGTTGCTCGAAGAAGTGCGAACCGGTGCCCTCGACGAGGCCAGCCGCGAGCGTCTGGCGGAGATCTACGAACGCTCGATCGTGGAGTTGTCGGAGGCCCTGTCACCCGACCTCCAAGACGAGCTCCGCAACCTCGCCCTACCGTTCAAAGACGGCGAGATTCCGTCCGACGGCGAGTTGCGCGTTGCCAAGGCACAGCTCGTGGGCTGGCTGGAGGGGCTCTTCCACGGCATCCAAGCCACACTGTTCGCCCAGCAGATCGCCGCCCGCCAACAGCTCGAGGGCATGCGCCAACTGCCTCCTGGGGCGATGGCCGGCGGGCCCGGTGGGGGACGGATGGGCCCGGCCGCGGCCATCGACGTGCCCGATCGGCCTGGTACGTACCTGTAGACGACCGGGCCTTGGAAGCGAGTCTCTGGAAGCGAGTAGGGTCGAGCGAATAACATCCGTGTAAGTCGTCGGCCAGCGAGCGGCCGGAAAGGGAGGGAGTGCGCCAGTGGGGGATTCATTCACCCACCTCCACGTCCACACCGAGTTCTCGATGTTGGACGGCGCGGCGCGCCTCGACGACCTTGTTGCCAAGGCCGTCGCCGATGGTCAGCCGGCACTCGGCATCACCGACCACGGGAACATGTACGGGGTGCTCGAGTTCTTCAAGGAATGTCGTGCGCAGGGCGTCAAGCCGGTCATCGGCACCGAGGCGTACATGGCCTACGAGTCCCGCAGCGAGCGCCCACCGCGCCGTGGTCGCGTCGATGATTCCGGCGGCGACACCGAGGGAGGCAAGAAGCTCTACTACCACCTCACATTGCTGGCCGAGACCGATCAGGGGTATCGCAACCTCATCCAGCTGGCAAGCCTGGCGTTCATGGAGGGCTACTACTACAAGCCCCGGATGGACTGGGAGTTGCTGGCTCGCTATCACGACGGGTTGATCGCGACGACGGGGTGCCTCGGTGGTCATGTGTTGCAGTCGCTGCTGCAGGGCGACGAGAAGGGGGCGCTCGCCAAGGCTGGGCGGCTGCAGGAGATCTTCGGCAAGGACAACCTGTTCGTCGAACTGCAGGACCACGGGTTGCAGGCCCAGCGCGACACGAACCCGAAGCTGATCGAGATCGCCCGCAAGATCGGCGCCCCGTTGATCGCCACCAACGACTCGCACTACGTGCACCGCGAAGATCACGAGGCGCACGACGCCTTGTTGTGCGTGCAGACAGGGGCGACGCTCAGCGATCCGAAGCGGTTCAAGTTCGAGGGCCAAGAGCACTATCTGAAGACGTCGGCCGAGATGCGGTACCTCTTCCGCGACTTTCCCGAGGCGTGCGACAACACGCTGTGGGTCGCCGAGCGTGCCGATGTGAACATCGAGTTCGGCAAGCCGCAGTTGCCCGACTTCCCGATCGTCGAGGGGTTCGCCGACGATGCCAGTTACCTCGACCATCTCACATGGCAAGGCGCCAAGCAGCGGTGGGGTGACGACTTGTCCCCATCGGTCGTCGAGCGCTTGGCCTACGAGTTGCAGGTCATCAAGAACATGGGCTTCGCCTCGTACTTCTTGATCGTCTGGGACCTCATCAAGCACGCCAAAGATCTCGGCATCCGCGTCGGCCCCGGTCGAGGGTCCGCTGCTGGTTGCGCTGTCGCGTACTCCCTGCGGATCACCGACCTCGACCCGATCAAGTACGACCTGCTGTTCGAGCGGTTCTTGAACCCCAGTCGCATCTCGATGCCCGACATCGACATGGACTTCGACTCCAGGTACCGCGACGAGATGATCCGCTACGCCGCCGAGAAGTACGGCCGCGACCACGTCGCCCAGATCATCACCTTCGGCACCATCAAGGCCCGCAATGCCGTCCGCGACGCGGCGCGCGTGCTTGGGTACCCATACGGAGTCGGCGACAAGATCGCCAAGGCCATGCCGCCTCTGGTGATGGGCCGCGACACACCGCTGAAGTACTGCTTCGAGCAGAACCCGAAGTACATCGATGGCTACAAGGCAGCCAGTGAGCTGCGGGCGATGTGCGATGCAGATCCCGATGTGAAGCGAGTGGTCGATGTCGCCAAGGGGCTCGAAGGCCTGAAGCGCAGCGACGGAATTCACGCTGCTGCGGTGGTGATCACCAAGGAGCCGCTGACGTCGTACCTGCCGATCCAGCGCAAGCCCGAGGCCGGCGGCAAGCCGGAGGATGCGCCGGTCGTCACCCAGTACGAGATGCACGGCGTCGAGGAACTGGGCCTGTTGAAGATGGACTTCCTCGGGTTGCGCAACCTCGACGTCATCAGCGACACCGTGGCCATGGTTCGTGCCGTCAAGGACCCCGTGTTCGACATCGACAACGTACCCCTCGACGATCAGGCCGTGTTCGACCTGATGGCGCGCGGCGAGACGATGGGTGTGTTCCAACTCGAGTCACCGCCGATGCGCGCCCTCCTGCGATCGTTGGCTCCGACGAGCTTCGGCGACGTGTCCGCTGTGCTGGCGCTCTACCGGCCGGGGCCGATGAGCGTCAACATGCACTACGACTACGCCGACCGCAAGAACGGTCGGCAAGAGGTCAGCTACTTCCATGAAGACGCCAAGGAGGTGCTCGGCGACACGTACGGCCTGATGATCTATCAGGAGAGCGTGATGCGCGTCGCCCAGAAGTTCGCCGGGTACTCGCTGGCCGAGGCCGACAACCTCCGCAAGGCAATGGGCAAGAAGTCCCGCGAGGTCATGGCTGCAGCGCGGGCAGCGTTCGAAGCGGGTGCCGAGAGCAGTGGCTATGGCCAGGCGTTGGGCAAGCAACTGTTCGACGTGATCGAAAGGTTCGCCGACTACGCCTTCAACAAGAGTCACACGTTCGGCTACGGACTGGTCACGTACCAGACCGCTTACCTCAAGGCGCACTACCCGGTCGAGTACTTCGCCTGCCTGCTCTCGAGCGTCAAGAGCAACCTCGACAAGGCTGCGGTCTACCTCTCCGACGCACGCAGTGGCGGCATCAAGGTGCTGACGCCCGATGTCAACCGGTCGGTCATGGACTTCGCCACCGTCACACCGGAGGAAATCGCCGAGGAGGTGACGCTGCCGGCAGGCTCGCCGGGTGCGATCACGTTCGGGTTGTCGGCGATCCGCAACGTCGGCGAGGGATTGGTCGAGCTGCTCCTCGGCGAGCGCGACGCCAACGGACCGTACGATTCGTTCCACGACTTCGCCGAGCGCGTGCCCGAGCCAGTGCTCAACAAGCGCACGGTCGAATCGCTGATCAAGGCCGGCGCATTCGACTCGCTCGGTCACCCGCGCCGCGGGTTGCTGATGGTCTTCGAGCAGATCATCGACGGCACCCTCGTTCGCCGGCGCGAACGCGATCAAGGCGTGATGAGCCTGTTCGGCGATCTCGGTGGCGAAGGTGTCGAGGGGTTCGACGAGCGCGTCGCGATCCCCGTCAACGAGTTCGACAAGAGCGATCGGCTGCGCTTCGAGAAGGAGATGCTCGGGCTGTATGTCTCGGACCACCCGCTGCTCGGGGTCGAGGCGGCTCTGCGCCGCAAGGTCGACTGCGGCATTGCCGAGGCGCCCGAGCGCGAAGACGGTTCGGTGCTGGTGCTCGGTGGGGTGATCACCAACATGGCCCGCAAGTTCACCAAGAAAGGTGACCAGATGGCCGTGTTCGTGCTCGAGGATCTCGACAGCACGATCGAGGTCACGGTGTTCCCGCGCGCCTTGTTGGAGCTCGGCCACAAACTGGTCGACGATGCCATCGTCACCGTCAAGGGCCGAGTCGACAAACGCGACGAGGTGCGGGTCGGTTTCATGGCACTCGACGTCAACATCATCGAGGGCCTCGAAACCGGCTCGTCAGCATCATTGCGGCTGAAGGTGCCGTCGACGTCGCTCAACGAGCTGAAAATCCATCAGATCCGAAAGATTCTTCGCGACCACCCGGGGGACTCGCCCGTCTACCTCCACATTGGCCATGGAAAGATATTGCGCCTGGCAGACGAGTTCTGCGTCGACCTCGATCGAGCCGTCGGCGAGCTGCGAATGCTGCTCGGACACGAGGCCGTGATGCTCTAATCGTCGTCCGCCTTTTCGATTCGGCCGTTTTTCTGGCACACTGGAAACCTCGCACGACGACATGGGGAGCTCTACAGCATGCCAATCCAGGTGGAAACCAGGGACTGTGCAGCGCTCACCGACGCCGATCTCGATGAAATGGCGTCCATGGGCGGAGCATTCGACATCGGAGTGTTGTCGAAGGCCAAGGAAGATTGGGTGCTGTGTACGACGGCGCGCATCGACGACAAGCTGCATGGTTGTACGTTCTCGACGCTCGAACGCATCGGCGGCACGCCGTGTGTGTTGGTCGGATTGATGAGCGTGAAGCGCACCAGCAAGCGCGATCAGGTGCTGAAGGGTCTGATGGGCGAGGCGTTCCATCGGGCGTTGATGGCGTTCCCCGACGAAGACGTCGTGATCGGATCACGGTTTGTCACGGTCGACGCCCTCGAGGCGTTCAAGCAGGTCGACGAACTGATTCCGCGACCCGGTCATCGTGCCGTCGGCGAGGAGCGGGCGTGGGGTCGCCGCCTGGCCAAGCGGTTCGGTGTCGATTCCAACTACGACGAGCAGTCGTTCGTCGTGAAGTCGAACGGTCAGAGCGGCTTCCTCGATCATGAGACGCTGAAGCCCGACAAGATCAAGCCCGAGCTTGCGGCCCTGCTCACCACCGTCAACGCCCGCAAGGGTGGGTCGCTGGTCGTGCACGGCTGGGTGATGGCCGAGGAACTGTTGAAATTGGGCGCCCGCTGACCGAGTCGGACCAGCCCGGCGAGGTCGCAACCGTCGAAGCGGTTGTCCGGCGCCGCCGGATGACCCGAGCGTTCAGCACCGATCCGGTCGACCCTGCACTCGTTGCAAGTCTGGTCGACATCGCCCGGCATGCCCCATCTGCCGGGTACAGCCAGGGCGTGCACTTCATCGTGCTGACCGGCGCGGCAGTCGCGGCTTTCTGGCAGACGACCGACGCCGAGGCCTGGTTCGCCACGACCCAAGACGGGGTGTTGTTGGCCCCGGTGATCATCTTGCCGATCGCCGACCCCAGCGCCTACACATCGCGGTACTCCGAGGCCGACAAAGCCGGGCACGGACTCGACATTGCTGCCAACTGGCCGGTGCCGTTCTGGCTGACGGATACGGCGATGGCGATCCAGAACCTCTTGCTGCTGGTCGAAGCACGGCGCCTCGGCGCGTTGTACTTCGGGATCTTCCGCAACGTCGACCTGCTGCTCTCCGATCTTGGCGTGCCCGAGGGGATGCTGTCGGTCGGCGCAATCGCTATGGGGCATCGTGCCGCGATCGACCGCCCCAGCGGGTCGGCGACGACCCGGCCGCGCCGATCGATCTCCGAGGTCGTCCACGACAACCGGTGGTAACTATCGTCACGCCAATGGCATCGCAGGTTCCGTTGGTCGACTATCTGGCGCTGGGCGACCGCCCCCATCTCGTCGCCCACGAGTGCCCGACGTGCGGGGCGAGGTACTTCGACCGCCGCAACGCTTGTGCCAATTGCGGCGGAACTGAGTTCGGTTCGACCGACGTGGCGACCGACGGGGAGGTCCGTTCGTTCACGATCGTGACGTTCGCCGCACCCGGAGTACAGGTTCCGTTCGTGTCGGCCATCATCGACTGCGACGGCACCAGCGTGCGCGCCAACCTGATCAATGTCGAGCCGACACCCGAGGCCGTCAGCTTGGGCATGAAGGTGCGCCTGGCGACCTACTCGTTGGGTGCTGACGACGACGGCACCGAAGCAATCGGGTTCGGCTTCGAACCCGCTTGATGAGACTCAGCGACTGGAGCAGCGAATGAGCGACGACGTGTGGATCCTCGGGATCAGGATGACGAAGTTCGGCAAGCATCCCGACAAGGACACGGTCGACCTGGCGTCGGAGGCTGCACTCGGTGCGCTCGCCGACGGCGGGGTGACCATGAAAGACATGGGTGTGCTCGCCGCGGGCTGCCTCATGCAGGCCAACGCCGGGATCGGCCAGCAACTGCAGAAGCAGATCGGCCAGACGGGTATCCCCGTCTACAACGTGGCCAATGCGTGCGCGACAGGCGCGACGGCGCTGCGTACCGCGATCATGGCCGTGAAGTCAGGCGAGTGCGACATGGGGTTGGCGGTCGGTGTCGAGAAGTTGGCGGGTGCCGGCCTGCTCGGTGGTGGCGGGCGGGCCAAGAGCGATGGCAATACGTGGAAGCCCAACGGTCGGTACGGCGCGGTGGCCACGACCGACGGTCGGATCGGTACCGACGCGATGCCGGGCGTGTTTGCCCAGGTCGGTATGGAGTACGGGCACAAGTACGGGCGCACGAGCTTCGAACTGTTCGCCAAGATCAGCGAGAAGAACCACGCCCACTCGACGCTCAACCCGCTGGCCGCTTACTCGAGGCGGTTCAGCCTCGATGAGATCATGAACGACATGATGATCGCCTACCCAAACACGCGGCCGATGTGCTCGGCCAACTGCGACGGCGCTGCCGCCGCGGTGGTCGTCAGCGACGCCAAGCTGAAGACCTTGTCGCTCGAGCAGCAACGACGGGCGATCAAGATCTCGGCCTCGGTGCTGACGACCGACCCGTGGCAGGAGGCGTGCCAGGTGCTGCCCGATGTCAACACCCTCACTCGCAATGCCGCCACCATTGCCTACGAGAAGGCAGGGATCGGCCCCGAGGATCTCGACCTGGTGGAGTTGCACGACTGTTTCGCCACCGCCGAACTCGTCCACTACGACAACCTCATGTTGTGCCCACCCGGCGGTGCTGTCGACTTCTTCGAATCAGGCGCGCCGTGGCGAGACGGTTCGAAGCCGGTCAACGTCTCCGGCGGCCTCCAGTCGAAGGGTCATCCGATCGCGGCAACCGGCATTGCCAACATCTGGGAGGTCTGCCACCATCTGCGCGGCGAGGCCGGTGATCGCCAGATCGTGGGTGCCAGGGTCGGCCTGGCCCACGTGATCGGGCTCGGATCCGCTTGTGGGGTGCACATCCTCGAGAAATCCGCTGCCTGACCCGCTTGACCCGCCTGACCCGGTGTCCCGCAGCGGGCCCTCCCGAATCGTCCGTGACGAAACTCGACCGCGCCCGAATTCGATCTGGGCGCCACGCTTTCTCGTGATCTGCGGCGGTGAACGGACCGTGGCGCCCAGATCCGAAACGGCGAAGGCTCGTATCGTCACTGACGATTCAGGAGGAAGCGAGGGACGGGGAGTGGGGGCCGGAACCAGGTGACGGATTCGGCCGACCCAGCGGTGACTCAGGTGGTGGTGGTGAGTTGGGCGACGAGGGCGTCGGCGGTGTCGGCCGGGGTCTGGCACGCGTAGTGCTGGCACACGTAGGCGACACCTGCGGCGCGTTGCTCCCACAGCGGTGACTCGTACGGCGTTCCCCACGCCAGCACTGCGTTCGGCAACCATTGTGACTGCACGGTGCGCACGAGATCGGGGCGATCGCCGACCACGGCGATCTCGGTCATGCCGGTCGCGACGAGGTCGACCGCGACGAACGCGTTCGAGAATGCGGTCGGCGCCTGCGGTATGAGGCGTGCGAGCAACCGGAGGATCTGCTCCGCGTGATTGGAGTAGCGAGCCTCGCCGGTCAGGGCGCCGAGACGGAGCAGGGCAACCGCCGCGATCGAATTGGCCGATGGGGTCGCATTGTCCATCAGGTCCTTCTGCCGGGCGACGAGTTGCTCGCCGTCATCGGCGATGGAGAACAGCCCGCCGTTGTCGACGTCCCAGAAATGGTCGAGCATCGTGTCGGCAACCGAGCGGGCTTCGTCGATCCATGACCCGTCGCCCGTTGCTTCAGCGAGCCGGGTGAACGCGTCGATCATCGCCGCGTGATCGGCCGCCAGTGCGGTGTGGCGGGCCTGCGGCAGCCCATCGGCCTGCCACGATCGATGCCAACGGCCATCCGGACCGCGCAGGTTGTCGACCAGGAATCGGCCGTTGGCGACGGCGGCATCGAGCCAGCCGGGGCGATCCAGCGCGGCCGAGGCCTGGGCGAGCGATGCGAGCATCAGCCCGTTCCACTCCGTCAGCACCTTGTCGTCGAGCAGCGGTCGGCGCCGTTTCGAGCGGGCATCGAACAACCGCTGCCTCACAGACTCGACCGCGGGAGGGCGAATCAGATCGCCGCGGTGGTTCAGCCGGGCCGGGATCGTGCGACCCTCGAAGTTGCCGTCCGCGGTGAACTAGTTCCTCTCGAGGGCGACATCCGCATCGGCGCCGAGCTCCTCGCGCACCTCGTCGATCGTCCAGGTGTGGAACAGACCTTCGTGCCCGTGGCCGTGCTCGTCGGGCGAGTCGGCATCCTCCGCCGACAGGAAGCCGCCGGAGGGATGGCGAAGTTCGCGCAGCACGTATTCGATGGTCTCCTCCACGACCTGCATCCAATGCGGCTGTCCGAGCACCTGAAAGGCGTGGAGGTACACGCGCACCAGCAGGGCCTGGTCGTACAGCATCTTCTCGAAGTGCGGAACAAGCCATTCGCGATCGACCGAGTAGCGCGAAAACCCACCCCCGAGATGGTCGTAGATGCCGCCGCTGGCCATGGCGTCGAGCGACGTCGTCACGATCGTTCTGGCGTCGTCCTGTGGCGAGCGCTGGTAGGCGCGCAGCACCAGATCGAGGCTCATCGTCGATGGGAACTTCGGCGCGCCGCCGAAGCCGCCCCATGTGGAATCGAACGATGCAGCAAGTTGCTGGAGCGCCAGATTGAGCTCAGGTATCCCCGGAAGATCGGTCGCCGGTTCGACCAGTGCCGTGCGTCGGATCGCGTTCCCCAGCGCCTCGACGTTCTGGCGGACATCGTCGGGTCGGCTGACCCACACGTCATCGATCGCCGCCATCAGGCTCAAGAAGTTGGGTTTCGGGAAGTACGTTCCGCCGTAGAACGGGTGGCCGTCAGTGGTCAGGAAGACGGTCATCGGCCACCCGCCGCGCCCGCTCATCGCCTGCACCGCATCCATGTAGATCGCGTCGACATCGGGGCGTTCCTCGCGGTCGACCTTGATGTTGACGAACCTCCGGTTCATCTCTGCGGCGACCTCGGTGTCTTCGAAGCACTCGTGTGCCATCACATGGCACCAGTGGCAGGCCGAGTACCCGACGCTCAGCAAGACCGGCACGTTGCGTTCCTTCGCGGCGGCGAACGCCTCCGGTCCCCATGCGTACCAGTCGACCGGGTTCTCGGCGTGTTGGCGGAGGTATGGCGAAGTCTCGGTGGCCAGTCGGTTCGTTGCTGCCATTCCTGCACGGTACCGGCGATTCATGATTGAGACAGCTGAGCACGGGGTAGGCCATCCCACATGGATGCAATCACCCTCCTCAAGAATGACCACCACGCCGTCGAGCAACTCTTCCGCCGATTCGAGAAGGCAGGCGACCGCGCACTCGTCGAGAAGCGCCAGATCGTCGACCGGATCATCGAAGAGCTCTCGGTGCACGCCTCGATCGAAGAGCAGTTGTTCTACCCGGTGGCACGGGCGACCGTGCCCAACACCGAAGACATCGCCCTCGAGAGCCTCGAAGAGCACCACATCGTCAAGTGGTTGCTGTCGGAACTCGACGGGATGGATCCCAACGACGAGCGATTCGTCGCCAAGGTCACCGTGCTGATGGAGAACGTGCGACACCACGTGAAGGAAGAAGAAACCGAGTTCTTCCCCAAGGTCCGCCAGGCCCTCGGTCGGACGGAATTGGCTGATCTCGGTGAGGCGATGGCGCAAGCCAAGAAGTCGGCACCCACGCATCCGCACCCTCGTGCGGCTGACACGCCCCCAGGCAATTCGGTCGCCGGCACGATTGCCGGTGTGATCGACCGCGTCGGCGACAACATCAGCGGAATCGCCCAGGGCGGCGTGTCGGCAGCACAGGACTTCATCGCCCGCGTGCTGAACTCCAAGAAGCCGAAGGTTTCGCCGACCGGCACCAGCCTCACTCGCAACCGTGCCAACAACGTTCGGACGGCCGCCGCATCGGCAACCGACGGCGTGACGGAGACGGCTCGTAGTGTCAAGTCCGGTGTGACGAAGACAGCCCGCGCGGCGACATCCGGTGCGAAGGGCACCGCAACGACTGCGAAGAAGTCGGTTCGCTCCACGGCGACCACCGCCAAGCGGGCAGCGACGACAACGGGTCGAACCGCGAAGGCTGCGAGCAGGACAACAGCCCGAACTGCAAAGCGCGCCGCCTCGAGAACGACCGCCTCGGCCAAGGCTTCGCCAAGCCGAGTGTGATCTGATCAGTGCCTGAGCGCCTGGTGACGCAGGCGCTCAGGCGTTGTCGCGGGTGAGGTCATGGCGCCCTCAGGCGCCGGTGGCGTGATAACCACCGTCGACGTGGATGATCTCGCCGGTCGTTGCCGGGAACCAGTCGCTGAGCAGCACGATGCACGCCTTGGCGACCGCTGACGAGTCGGTGACATCCCAACCGAGCGGGGCGCGATCGTCCCAGACATCCTCGAACTTCTTGAATCCAGGGATGCTCTTGGCCGCCATGGTCTTCACCGGTCCGGCGGCAATGAGGTTGCACCGGATGCCGCGACTGCCGAGAGCAACGGCGAGGTACCTGCTGATGCTCTCGAGCGCTGACTTCGACACGCCCATCCAGTTGTAGGCGGGCCAGGCGACGGTGTTGTCAAAGTCCAATCCGACGAACGAACCACCATTGGTCATCAACGGTGCAAACGCATCCGCGAGTGCCTTCAACGAGTAGGCGCTGATGTGCATCGCCACCGACACGTCGTCCCACGTCGGTTCCATGAAGTCGTCACCGAGACATGCCGCTGGGGCGAACCCGATTGCATGCAAGACACCATCGACCCGGCCCCACTTCTCGTCGAGCGCCGTCCGCACGCTGACGAGATGCTCGGGCACGGTCACGTCGAGCTCGAAGACATCGACCGGCTGCGGCAACTTCCGGGCCACGCGTTCAGTGAGGCTCAGTGCCCGACCGGCGCCGGTCAGCACGATGCTGGCGCCTTCTTGCTGGGCAAGGGCCGCGACTCCGAACGCCAACGAGGCATCCGTCAGGACTCCGGTGATCACGATGTTCTTACCGTCGAGCAGACCCATGTCCACGATCGTAGTCACCTCGGGTTGCTGGGCTCGGGGGATGGACCTTGGTGATTCGTGTTGACGGTGTGCAAGGCTGCGACGATGCGAATTGGCATTCTCGGTGGTACCGGGCCGGCAGGCAGCGCGCTTGCGGGCCGTCTTGCATCCATCGGCTACCCCGTGGTCATCGGCTCGCGCTCGAAATATCGGGCGATGGAGGCACGCGATGGTCTCGTCGCCAAGTGGCCCGATCTCGAATCCCTGCTGTCGTATGGAGACAACCCCGCGGCAGCCGAATGCGATGTGGTGGTGATCGCCACGCCGTGGGATTCTGCCGCCACGACGGCTCAGGAGAACGCAGCGGCGCTGCAGGGCAAGGTCGTCGTCAGCATGGCGAACGCGCTGGTCCGGGTCGGCCACGAGTTCCAACCCCTCGTGCCACCGCGCGGCAGTGTTGCCGCACATGTGCAGGCCGCGGTGCCCGGGTGCCGGGTCGTCGCCGCGTTCCATCACCTTCCCGCGACCGAGCTCGGCCATCTCGGTCAACCCATCGACAGCGATGTGTTGATCTGCGGTGACGACCCTGCTGCCGTCGAGACGATCAGCCAGATCGTTTCGAACATCCCCGGCTGCCGGCCGCTGGACTCGGGTGAGTTGTCGAACGCCACCGCGATCGAGGCCTTCACCGCAGTGCTACTGCAACTCAACGTGCGCTACAAGACCCGCGTCGCGCCCAAGTTGACGGGAATCCGCCAGGACCCGAGGGCGTTGGCCTGACCATGCGTCTCTACGACACCGCGCGCCGCGCCGTCGTACCATTCGAAGCCGATGATGAGGTGACGATGTACACGTGCGGCATCACGCCGTACGACGCGACTCACCTCGGTCATGCCGCCACGTTCATCGCGTACGACGTGCTGCAGCGCCGGCTGATCGACGTGGGCCACACGGTGAAGTGCGTCCGAAACGTGACCGATGTGGACGATCCGCTGTTCGCCAAGGCGCGACAGCTCGGCGTGCACTACCTCGACCTGGCGGCAGGAGAGGAGGCACGTTTCGAGCGCGACATGGAGGCCCTCAACGCGCTGCCCGTCTCGTCGACACCGCGTGCGTCGTCCGCCATCCCTGACATCCGCGGATTCATCGGCATGGTCCTGGACCGCGGCTTCGCCTACCAGGCCGGTGGCAGCGTCTACTTCGACGTGTCGAAGTTTCCGTCGTTCGGATCGATCAGTCATTACTCGCCTGACGAAATGATCGACCTGGCCCGCGAGCGCGGAGGCAACATCGACGATCCGCACAAGCGGCATCCACTCGACTTCGTGCTGTGGCACCCGTCGGCCGATGACGAACCGAGCTGGGACACGATGTGGGGCCCTGGCCGACCCGGCTGGCACATCGAATGCTCGGCGCTGGCGCTGCGAGAGCTGGGCACGACCATCGATCTGCACGGCGGCGGCACGGACCTCATCTTCCCCCACCACGAGTGTGAACGGGCCCAGAGCGAGGCGGCGACGGGTGAACCGTTCGTACGCCACTGGATGCACGTCGCGATGGTGTACATGGACGGCCACAAGATGTCGAAGAGCCTGGGCAACTTGGTCTTCGTCGACGCTCTCCGCAAGGAATGGGATCCCCGGGCGATCCGCCTGGCGATCATCGAGCACCACTATCGACGCGAATGGGAGTGGGACGACACGCTCATGCCACGAAGCGCAGATCGGTTGGCGCTGTGGTGCAAGGTGGGGGCAGGCAGCGCCGCCCTCGACGAAGTCCGCGCCGCACTCGACGACGATCTCGACACGCCGGGCGCTGTGGCGGCGATCGATGCCGCCGCGGCGGCGGGACATGGTGTGGGCGACGCTGCGGCGCTACTCGGCGTCGATCTCTGACGCTGCTGACCCGAACGGCGCGGAGCCGGGAGTCCAAGAGTTCACGGTCAATTCGCCGGGCGCAGAACATCCCGTCGGCCGAGCGACGTACTATGAGCGCGTGAACATCGAGGGGGCAGGCAACGCACAACAGCGGGTCCGCCGCGTCCTGCGCCCCGTGTCGAAGCGACTGTGGAGTTTCGATCTGGAGGGTTTTGATCGTCTTCCGGCCGAGGGTCCGGCGATCCTGTGCCCCAATCACGTCAGCTTTCTCGACAGCGCCTTCTTGATGCTGCACATGCCTCGCAACATCAGCTTCGTCGGCAAGGCCGAGTACATGGATTCGTGGAAGACCAAGTACTTGTTCCCCCTCATGGGCATGATCCCGATCGATCGCGGTGGTGGCGACAAGAGCCAGGCTGCGCTCGACTCGGCAGAGGCGGTGCTTCGCCGGGGCGAACTGTTCGGCATCTTTCCGGAAGGCACGCGTAGCCGCGATGGCATCCTGCACAAAGGACGTACGGGCGCTGCACGGCTGGCGTTGAAGATCGGTTGCCCGATGTTTCCGGTCGGCATCATCGGTACGCGCGACATCCAGCCGCCCGATGCGAAGGTCCCAAAGCTGCGCGGTGCGTGCACCATCAAGATCGGCCGGTCGATCAACGTCGAGCGATACCGCAGTCGCGGCGACGACCACATGGTGTTGCGTCAGATCACCGACGAGTTGATGTTCGAGATTCGCGATCTGACCGGTCAGGACTATCGCAACGTGTATGCGGGCAAGACGGCCGAGACCGAACCGACCGTAGTGGCCAAGGTTGCCACCGTGACCGACCGGCAAACGGAGTTGGTCGGCGCGTGAGCCGGCACACCTTCGGCGTGCCCGCCTCGGCGTGCCGTCTCACCCACGACTGAACATGGCATCTCACCCACAGCTGAATATGCCGGTCGTCGCTCGGTGATGCTCTCGTAGACTGGGGGCCTATGGCCGATATCACGATCACACTTCCCGATGGCTCGCCGCGCTCCCTCCCACAGGGTGCGACTGCGACCACCGTGGCGGAGTCGATCGGCTCCCGCCTTGCCAAGGCAGCGGTCGCTGTGGTGGTGAACGGCGAAGAGTGGGATCTCGGCCGCGAACTACCCGATGGGGCCGCGTTGGCAATCATCACCGGCGACAGCGACGAGGGTCGGCACGTGCTGCGCCACTCGACGGCGCACGTCATGGCCCAAGCCGTCACACAGTTGTTCCCCGGCGCCAAGTTCTCGATCGGGCCTGCCATCGAGAACGGCTTCTACTACGACTTCGAGCTGCCCGGCGGCAAGACGTTCAGCGACGACGACCTCGCCGCGATCGAGGCCAAGATGGGTGAGATCGTCAAGGCCGACCAACCGTTCGTGCGCGACGAGTTGTCGCCGGCCGATGCCCTGAAACTGTTCGCCGATCAGCCGTACAAGTGCGAGATCATCGAGCGCGTGTCGACTGGTGCTGCCGACAGCGAGGATGCCGGCGAGATCGGCGGCGGCGAGACCATCAGCATCTACCGCAACACGGCAGAATTCGTCGACCTGTGCCGTGGCCCGCATGTGCCGTCGACCGGCAAGCTCGGCCACTTCAAGCTGATGAAGGTCGCCGGCGCATATTGGCGTGGCAACGAAAAAGGCCCGATGCTGCAACGCATCTACGGCACAGCGTGGGAGAGCAAGGCGGCGATGGCCGAACATCTCCACCGCCTCGAGGAAGCCGAGAAGCGCGACCATCGCAAGTTGGCCACGGAGCTCGATCTGCTCAGCTTCCCGCA